>NZ_JAKJSQ010000021.1:0-56460 GCF_050337105.1 Aliivibrio kagoshimensis | reverse complement strand
ATCAGAAGAGTATATATTATTACCAAATCAATATTGGCCTCATAAAAACCATGATATAGTTTTTCAGGCTATTAACTGTCTCAAAAAAAATGGTGATAAGTCATTTCAGATTGTATCAACAGGTAATACTGATTCTGAAACATTTAAAAAATGTGAAAACACTATCAAAAATTTTAATATATCATCGGATGAATATAAAGTGCTAGGCTTAATACCAGGGGATGATGTATTAGCTTTGATGTCTGGTAGTTCTTTTGTACTAAACCCATCTTTGTTTGAAGGTTGGAGTACTACTGTAGAAGAAGCTAAGGCTCTTAATAAAAAAATGATTCTTTCTGATATCCCTATCCATAGAGAACAAGAGCCTAGACATGGAGAATTCTTGTTTTTTGAGCCTCAAAATATTGAATCACTTGCCTCTTTAATTTGCTCAAGTAAAAAGATAAAATTGACACCTACACTTCAAGAAAAACATGGCTCCCAGAAACGGTTTTTGGATGAGTTAGAGTATGCAATTAGAACTGTAGCAAAAAAATAAATTTTTGAGTTCTATTAGTATTGACTCCACCAGTTAGTGTTATCGCAAAGCAGTCAATCAGCCAAAGATAGACTTGGAGGTTATTTTGAGTATCTTTAAATATCGCTATAAAACAAATTGAGGCTAAACGTTGAACAGGCGGCACTCACTTATGCATTCGAAGTTAACCCTGACTTCGATAGAATCAAAATCGAACGGAAGCTAACTTTTATCATTTTGTTAACAATTCACGCTGTACTTCTTCTCATGACTATTGAGAGCGGGGAGGAAAGAAGGCTGACATTAATGAAGAGTTCATAATTTTCCATGCTATAGGCCTTAAACCTAATAATAAGTAATTTTTTTAGGTCGCCCCTATCTCTTTTGTTAAATCTAAATTCATTTATAACCAATTTATTGTCGAGATTAAAATTATGAAAACAGCATTAATTACAGGAATAACAGGACAAGATGGCTCGTATCTTGCTGAATTTCTTTTAGAAAAAGGGTATGAGGTTCATGGGATTAAACGTCGTTCTTCCTCTTTTAATACGGAACGTTTAGACCATATCTATCAGGACCGTCATGAAGAGAATGCCAATTTCTTTCTTCACTACGGTGACTTAACGGACAGCTCTAATTTAACTCGAATCTTAAAAGAAGTTCAGCCCGATGAAGTTTATAATCTCGGTGCTCAATCTCATGTCGCGGTCTCTTTTGAGTGCCCAGAGTACACTGCTGATGTTGATGCTATGGGAACATTAAGACTTCTGGAAGCAATTCGTTTCCTAGGCCTAGAAAAAAAGACGCGTTTTTATCAAGCGTCCACTTCAGAGTTATATGGTGAAGTGCAAGAGATCCCTCAAAAAGAGACCACACCATTTCACCCTCGCTCTCCTTACGCCGTTGCAAAAATGTACGCGTATTGGATCACAGTGAACTATCGTGAATCGTATGGGATGTATGCCTGTAATGGCATACTATTTAATCATGAGTCTCCTCGTCGTGGTGAAACCTTTGTTACTCGTAAGATCACTCGTGCCATCGCGAACATTTCACATGGATTAGAGTGTTGTTTATACTTGGGAAATATGGATGCACTGCGTGACTGGGGGCATGCTAAAGATTATGTCCGCATGCAGTGGATGATGCTGCAACAAGATGCACCCGACGACTTCGTTATCGCAACAGGTAAACAGATCTCGGTTAGAGAGTTTGTTCGTATGACAGCTAAAGAGCTGGGTATTGAATTAGAATTCTCTGGTACTGGTCTTGATGAAGTTGGTACTGTTGCCTCTATTTCTGGTGATAAAGCGCAAGGGGTCAAAATTGGCGATGTTATCGTTAAGGTGGATCCTCGCTATTTCCGTCCAGCAGAAGTAGAAACGTTATTAGGTGACCCTTCTAAAGCAAAGCAAAAGCTGGGTTGGGTGCCTGAAATCACAGTTGAAGAGATGTGCGCAGAGATGGTTCAGTACGATTATGAAAAAGCGAAACAGCATGCCCTTTTAAAATTTCATGGTCATGATGTGTCGTTTTCTGTAGAGTCTTGATTAATCGATAACTCTTTCTAATTTTTAATAGGCATTCCAAAGTGAATGTCTTTTTTGTAAGTGCTAATTATGTCTTTATCATTGAATTCTAAAATATATGTGGCTGGTCATCGTGGAATGGTGGGTTCTGCTATCGTACGGCAGTTGAAAGCACAAGGTTACAATAATATTGTTACACGCAGTCGCTCTGATTTAGATCTTGTTAATCAACAAGCGGTATCCACTTTTTTCTTAAACGAGAAGCCCGATGCTGTATTTTTTGCAGCAGCGAAAGTTGGAGGGATTCAAGCTAATAATACGATGCCTGCTGAGTTTATTTACGAAAACCTCCAGATGCAGTCGAATGTAATTCATCAAGCTTATAGTAATGGAGTAACAAAGCTTCTGTTTCTTGGTTCTTCATGTATTTACCCAAAATTAGCAGAGCAACCGATGCGGGAATCCGCGCTGTTAACTGGAATGCTTGAACCAACCAATGAACCTTACGCGATTGCAAAGATTGCTGGGATTAAAATGTGTGAATCATATAATAGGCAGTATGGTGTCGATTACCGCAGTGTCATGCCAACGAATTTATATGGAGAGCATGATAACTTTCATCCAGATAATAGCCATGTAATTCCTGCAATGCTGCGTCGTTTTCACGAAGCAAAATTTGCTGGTTCGGAGAAAGTTGTTGTATGGGGTACAGGAACGCCAATGCGAGAGTTTTTATATGTGGATGATATGGCAGCAGCTTCTATTCATGTTATGAACCTTTCAAATTCGGAATATCAAAAACATACTGAAACTATGCTGTCACACATCAATGTTGGCACTGGGGTTGATTGCACCATCAGAGAACTAGCTGAAACTATTGCCAAAGTAACCCAATTCGAAGGGCAACTAGAGTTTGATAGTTCAAAACCAGATGGCACACCAAGAAAGTTAATGGATGTCTCTCGGTTAAATGATTTAGGTTGGACTGCGACTGTCACGTTAGAGGATGGGTTAACCAAGGCGTATCAATGGTTTTTAGATAATCAAGATACGTTTCGTCGTTAACATCACTCAGTAATTATTGTTTTCGTTATTTACCACTAAAATGGATTTCAAATAGGGTACCTTATGTTATTACCGGTGATTATGGCTGGCGGAACAGGAAGTCGTTTATGGCCACTTTCTCGTGAACTTTATCCAAAGCAATTCCTAACTGTTTCTGGCGAACGGACCATGCTGCAAGAGACACTGTCTCGATTAGATGGAATTGAACATGAAAGTCCACTGCTGATTTGTAATGAAGAGCATCGATTTATCGCTGCTGAGCAACTTCGTATTGGTGGTTTTGAGCATAGTGGTATTATTTTAGAGCCAGTAGGGCGAAACACAGCGCCAGCAATTGCATTAGCGGCGCTGCAAGCTAAGCGAATGGCAAAAGAGGGAGAAGAACCGATATTATTAGTGCTTGCTGCCGACCATTTAATTAATGATCAGAGCGCATTTCAACACTCAATCAACCAAGCTTTGGAGTTTGCTGCAAACGATAAATTAGTGACTTTCGGTATCGTACCGACATCGCCTGAAACTGGTTATGGTTATATCAAAGCGGGTAGTGCTTTGGACCAAGGCTTTGAAGTGTCAAAATTTGTAGAGAAGCCCCAATTAGAAACGGCAGAACAATACTTATCGAGCGGGGAGTACTACTGGAATAGTGGTATGTTCCTGTTCAAGGCCAGTCGATATCTTGAAGCGTTAAGAAAATACCATCCTGACATACTTCTTGCGTGTGAAAAAGCGATGGAGTGTACTGCTGAAGATTTGGACTTTGTCCGTGTAGACAAAAAGGCATTTGAACAGTGTCCTGACGACTCAATCGATTATGCGGTAATGGAACCTCTTTGTAGTTCAAACAGTGCTGAGAGTGCGGTTGTTGTTCCGATGGATGCGGGCTGGAGTGATATTGGTTCATGGTCAGCGTTGTGGGATGTCTCAGCTAAAGATAGCAATAACAACACAATTAAAGGTGATGTGATTGCTGTTGACACTAAAAACTCTTATCTACACTCAGAGAGCAAATTAATAGCCACCGTAGGGCTTGATGACATTGTGGTTGTAGAAACCAAAGACGCGATTCTTGTTGCGGCAAAAGATAAAGTTCAAAATGTGAAATCGATAGTGAATCAATTGAAAGCTATGGATAGAACTGAGCATAAAATTCATCGCGAAGTATACCGGCCATGGGGTAAGTATGATTCGATTGACATCGGAGAGCGCGATCAAGTTAAACGGATTACCGTCAAACCAGGTGAGAAATTATCGATTCAGATGCATCACCATAGATCAGAGCATTGGGTGGTGGTATCTGGAACGGCAAAAGTCACCAATGGCGATAAAACCTTCTTAGTCACTGAAAATGAGTCCACATATATTCCTGTCGGACAAATTCATGCGTTGGAAAACCCAGGTGTGCTACCACTGGAGTTGATAGAGGTGCAAACAGGATCTTATTTAGGTGAAGACGATATTGTACGATTTGAAGATCGTTACGGCCGTAACTAATGAAAGTTAGTATTATTACTGTTTGTTACAACTCAGGAAGAACCATTGCAGACACCATAGCGTCGGTAGCGAGTCAAACTTATGATGATATTGAATATATCGTTATTGATGGTATGTCTTCTGATAATACCAACGCTATTATTGAAATGAATCGAGATGTTATCTCTACCTATGTCAGTGAAAAAGACAGTGGCCTTTATGATGCGATGAATAAAGGGATTAAATTATCCACTGGTGATGTGATTGGCATTTTGAATTCAGACGATGTGTTTTTTGATAAAGATGTTATTAAGAATGTTGTATCAGAACTTCAGAATGTTGACTGTGTCTATGCTGATGTTGGTTTCTATAAAGAGAATGATTTATCTTCAAAAGTACGTCACTTCTCTTCAAAGTCGTTTACAAAAGAGAAGTTTAGTAGAGGTATGATGCCTGCCCACCCCTCGACCTATGTCAGACGGGAGTGCTATGAGAAAGTTCATCCCTACAATGTTAATTATAAGATAGCCTCTGATTTTGACATGCTGCTTCGTCTATTTAATCTGCCTGGTTTCACATATAAATATGTTAACAGAGAAGTTGTTAAAATGAGATTAGGTGGGGTAAGTACAGGAGGGCTTAAATCAAACTATCTATTAAACAAAGAGTTGATAGATTCGTGCCGGAAGAATGGATTGAAAACAGGGTGGCTCAAGGTGTTAAGTAAGTACCCTGAGAAGATTATGGGATTAATCTTTAAATGAAAATAGCAATGACAGGAGCGACGGGCTTTGTTGGGCGAGCGCTCTTAGAGAAACTGTCGAAGTTCAGTCTATTGATCATCGGACGTACAAATCCCATAAGTAGTATTAGTTATGATTTTCACCACTCAACTATTGATTCCAACTCCTCATATGACAATGCATTAAATGGTATTGATGTTGTTATCCACTGCGCTGCTCGTGCCCACATCATGCATGACGAGTCAGATAACCCATTAAAAGAGTACCGCGAAGTAAACACTTTAGGAACATTGAACTTAGCAAAGCAGGCAGCTGAAGCGGGTGTTAAACGCTTCATATTTGTCAGCTCAATTAAGGTAAATGGTGAATCTACCTCTAACTCTGGCCCATTCAAGAGTGATGATAAAAAAAATCCTCAAGATGATTATGGAAAATCAAAGGCTGAAGCTGAAGATCTTCTTTTGGAGTTAGCTCTGAAAACGGGGATGGAAGTGGTGATTATCCGTCCAACGTTAGTGTATGGGCCGGGTGTTAAAGCAAATTTTGCATCGTTGATGAATTTGGTCTCTAAAGGGCTACCATTGCCATTTGGTAGAATTACCAATAATAGGCGTAGTTTAGTATCTGTCCGCAATTTAGTGGACTTAATTATAACTTGCATTGATCATCCTAAAGCGGCAAACCAAGTATTTTTAGTATCAGATGATAACGATGTTTCTACTGCTTCAATGGTAAAAGCCATGTCTACAGCACTAGGTCAGCCTAACCGTATGTTGCCTGTGCCTTTATGGTGCTTTAATTTAATTGGTAAAGTGTTCAGTAAGCAAGATAAAGTTGATCGCCTATTAGGTTCACTGCAGGTTGATATTACGGATACCAAAGAGAGGTTAGGCTGGACCCCACCACAAACACTGGAAGAGGGCTTTAAAGAGACAGCAGAAGCCTTTGTACTAAGTAAAAAGCTAAATAAAGAATTGAATAAAGAGAAAACTAAATGATCCGTATTATCGATTTCCTCGCTGCCTTCTTTGGCTTATTGTTGTTATGGCCACTTCTTTTGGTAGTCGTGCTTATTGGACTGTTTGATACCGGTTCTCCAATCTTTATTCAAACTCGTGTCGGTAAAAATCAAAAGCCTTTCAAGCTGATTAAGCTTCGAACCATGTCAGTTGAGACCAAATCTGTCGCTAGCCACCTCGCTAATAATGCTTCAATTACCAAATTAGGTAGCTTCTTACGTAAAACCAAGATAGATGAACTGCCGCAGCTTATTAATGTGGTTAAAGGGGAAATGAGCTTAGTTGGTCCTCGACCTAATCTCTTTAACCAGCAAGAGCTGATTCAAGAGAGAGAAGCTTTAGGTGTTTATGATGTTTTACCTGGGGTGACGGGCTTAGCACAAGTGAAGAATATCGATATGTCGACACCTCAACTGTTGGCCAAGACTGACAAACAGATGATTGATAGCTTAACCCTTCAAGACTATTTCAAATACATCATTATGACAGCGACGGGTAGTGGCTCTGGCGATGCAGTAAAACCTGAAAAGTAGTTTTAGTAAAAAGCGTGACTAAGCAGGAAATCACCTCTCATTTTTTGATAGACTGCTTATATTCTCTTTAGTTTCTTTTTATTTATATTTTTAGGTGTTTAGCCATCGTGTTTTCTCTTGATTCGATTTGGACCCTTCCTAGGCCAGCAAAGCGTGTAATTAGCTTAGTCATTGACACCTTATTTATCTCCATTGCTTTTTGGGGCGCTTTTGCCACTCGGTTAGGGGATATTAGTCAGTTACTTAATAGCCCACTGCACTGGCAGGTATACTTGGTATTAGTGCTCAGTACTCTTCTACTCTTTGTCCGTTTTGGCTTATACCGTGCAGTTCTTCGTTATTTGAGTCTCTATGCACTCCTGAGTATCACTGTTTCAGCCACCATTTCCGCTGTTATCTTAGTGATGAGCTCATACTTCTCATACGCATTTCTTCCGCGCTCCGTTCCCGTTATTTATGCCACCTACTTAGTGATACTTTGTGGTGGTGCACGTCTCGTCGTTCGAATCTTAGTGAATCAACACCTAACTAAAAGTAAACCAAATATTATCGTTTATGGTGCGGGCTCTGCTGGTCGTCAGTTGGTTAATTTATTGCGCCAAGGTGACGACTACCACCCAATAGCCTTCATTGATGATGATAAGAAGTTATTCAAAAGCTCGATTCAAGGGCTGACCGTCTACCTACCTAAGCACTTAGAAAGTCTGATTGAAAAGAAAAAAGTAAAAAAAGTCCTGCTGGCGCTTCCAAGTGCCAGTCGCTCTCAACGTAAAGCGATTATTGAGTCTTTAGTTCCGCTACCTATAGAAGTTCTCTCTATGCCCAATATGGCGGATATCGTGAATGGTATCGCGACTATTGACCAACTTAGAGATGTTCCGATTGAAGATCTTCTTGGCCGTGATTCAGTGACGCCTAATCCAGAGCTAATGTCTGCCAATATTTCCGATAAGGTGGTGATGGTGACGGGTGCTGGTGGCTCTATTGGCTCTGAGTTGTGTCGCCAGATTGTTAAATTAAAACCCAAATCACTTCTCCTCTTTGAGCTGTCTGAATTTGCACTGTATAGTATTGATAAAGAGTTGAGTGAGCTTGCTCATTCTGAAGGACTAAACGTTGAAATCGTGCCCCTGTTAGGTTCAGTGCAAAGGCTGAATCGATTATCTGCGGTATTGGAGTCGTTTAAGGTTCAAACTCTGTATCACGCAGCCGCATACAAGCATGTCCCTTTGGTTGAGTACAATGTGGTTGAAGGGGTGCGAAACAATGTATTTGGCACTTACTATACAGCTCAAGCAGCCATTGCAGCTAAAGTGGAATCTTTTGTTTTGATCTCAACAGATAAAGCAGTACGGCCTACCAATGTCATGGGTACTACGAAGCGAATGGCGGAGTTGACGCTGCAAGCATTAGCAGCGGAAGAGCTAAAAAAAGAGCAAGGTATCCGTTTTTGTATGGTGCGTTTTGGTAATGTGCTCGGCTCTTCCGGTTCGGTGATTCCACTGTTCAAGCGTCAAATTGAAGCTGGTGGTCCTATAACCATTACCCATCCAGAGATTATTCGTTACTTTATGACCATCCCAGAAGCGGCTCAGCTGGTGATTCAAGCTGGAGCAATGGGTAGAGGCGGTGATGTTTATGTTTTGGACATGGGTGAACCGGTAAAAATTGTCGATCTGGCCCAAAACTTAGTGAGACTCTCTGGTTTAGAGGTGAAAACAGACGATAATCCATTAGGGGATATTGAGCTGAAGTTCACCGGGTTACGCCCAGGAGAGAAGCTGTTTGAAGAGTTGCTGATTGGCGATAATGTGGGTAAAACGACGCATGAGCGAATCATGGCAGCCAATGAGTCATTTTTACCTTTTTCTGAGTATGAACAGATATTAGAGAAGTTGGATATTGCTTGTCATGAATTTGATCATCAAACAATTCGTCAGATACTGTTGGATACGCCGACTGGGTTTAATCCTACTGATGGAATTGGGGATCTGGTTTGGAAAGCTGAAACTAGAGACTAGAGACTAGAGACTATAAGAGCGAGAGCAGGTGCTTTTGACTTTATAGTTTCTAGAGCGCAGCGTTCTAGTCAGCGCAGCGTATAGTGTCCTGCTTTTGACTTTATAGTCTCTAGAGCGTAGCGTTCTAGTTAGCGTAGCGTATAGTTTCCTGAACTCTTACATTTCAAATTAACCTTTAAAGGAATAAAGTATGTTGTTGCCTGTAATTATGGCTGGTGGTTCTGGCAGCCGCTTATGGCCGCTTTCTCGCGAGCAGTATCCTAAACAGTTTTTGTCAGTGTCTAATGAGCAGTCAATGCTGCAACAAACGCTCTCTCGCCTTGATGGGTTGCAGCACAGTGCGCCATTGTTAATCTGTAATGAAGAGCACCGCTTTGTGACTGCTGAACAGTTGCGAATTGCCGATCAGAAACACAGTGGTATTATTCTTGAGCCAGTCGGTCGAAATACTGCCCCAGCGATTGCATTAGCAGCATTACAAGCTCTCTCAAACGATGACGATCCGTTATTACTGGTTCTCGCTGCCGATCATGTAATCCAAGACTCTGATGCTTTTCACGCTTCTGTTCTAAAGGCGCAATCTTTTGCCGAGCAGGGTAAGTTTGTCACTTTCGGTATTGTGCCGACCGAGCCTGAAACTGGTTATGGATATATTAAAGCGGGTGCAGCAACAGGAAGCTGCTTTACTGTGTCTCAATTTGTTGAAAAGCCAGATTTAGCAACGGCGCAACGTTATTTAGACAGCGGTGAATATTACTGGAACAGTGGTATGTTTCTGTTTAAAGCGAGCCGTTATCTTGAAGCGCTTGAAGCTTACTCCCCTGATATGCTTTTAGCGTGTAAAAAAGCGATGGACAATAAATCTGAAGATATGGAGTTCATTCGTATCGATAAAATAGATTTTGAAAACTGTCCGTCAGACTCAATTGATTATGCGGTAATGGAGCCTCTCTCTCAATCTGGTGATGATAGTCAGATTATTGTCGCGCCAATGGATGCTGGCTGGAGTGATGTTGGCTCTTGGTCTGCTTTGTGGGATGTATCAGATAAGGATGACAATCAAAATACCCTCAGTGGTGATGTGATTGCCGTGAATTCTCACGACTGTTTTATTAAAGCGGAGAGTAAATTGGTTGCTACCGTTGGTCTTGATAACGTTGTTGTAGTCGAAACTAAAGATGCCGTTTTAGTGGCCAACAAAGATCAAGTACAAGATGTTAAAAAAATAGTTGAGCAGCTTAAAGCGGACGGCAGAACCGAACATCGAATTCATCGTGAGGTTTATCGACCTTGGGGTAAATATGACTCTATCGATACCGGTCATCGAGATTTGGTGAAACGAATTACTGTTAAACCTTCAGAAAAGCTCTCAATTCAGATGCATCATCACCGCGCAGAGCATTGGATCATTGTGTCTGGAACTGCCAAAGTGACTATTGGCGAGAAAACGTTCTTATTGTCAGAAAATGAGTCGACGTATATCCCTATTGGTACCGTTCATGCGCTTGAGAACCCAGGCAAGATCCCTCTAGAGATGATTGAGGTACAGACGGGGTCTTATTTAGGTGAAGATGATATCGTGCGATTTGAAGATAGGTATGGGAGAGCGTAGATCTTAAAGGCTATGCGCTGAGCTGACTAGATGCTAGAAACTAGAGACTATAAGAGCAGGGTAAAGGTAGAGTTCAGATCGCTTCGCTTGCAGGGTTCAGGGCTCAGGAAGTGCAATGGCTAGAAACTAGATACTATAAGAGCAAGAGCAGGGCTTTTGACTTTATAGTCTCTAGAGCGCAGCGTTCTAGTCAGCGCAGCGTATAGTTTCCTGAATCCGCATTATTAAGTTAAAAATTGAGAGATGATATGAGTGTTAACCCGCATCGCTGGAAACAGCGTTTAGAAAACTTAAAAAGGGCACATTTGCGTTTAACAAAGGCGTGCGCTCAAGAGTCGTATAACGAACTGGAACTTGCTGGACTTATCCAAACGTTTGAATTTACTTTCGAGCTAGTATGGAAAACATTAAAAGATTTAGTGGAGTTTGAAGGGTATGATGCCGCTTCTCCTCGAGGTTCTATCCGAACCGCGCTTGAAGCGAATCATATTACGCCCGAGCAGTGTGAAACCTTATTAGAAGCATTAAGCAAGCGTAATTTACTGACTCATACTTATGACGATAAAAATGCTTTAGAGGCCCAAGCTCTTATTGTGGAAAATTTTGAGCCAGTATTAACGTCGATAGTGAGTTACTTGGATATTAAGAGTCAAGATGAAGAGTGATACTCGCAGTTGTGACGGCTTAAAAGAATCCCATAAAACCTTGGTAATAGAGATCTTGCTTAAGCGGAAAGCAGTGAAAGCGGCTTGGTTATTTGGCTCGCGTGCGATGGGTACGTATAGGTCAAATTCAGATATCGACTTGGTTCTTGGGGGGGATAATATCACACTGTCGGATGTCGCCGCTGTTTTGAGTGAAATTGAACTAACGACGATCCCTTATAAGGTTGATATTGTCATCAAGCATAAAATCACGAGTGAGAAGTTATTGGAACACATTGATCTGTATGGGGTTCGGTGGGTTTAGAGACTAGAGACTAGAGACTAGAGACTATAAGAGCGAGAGCAGAGTTCAGAACGCTTCGCTTGCAGGGTTCAGGAAGTGCAATGACTAGAAACTATAAGAGCAAGAGAAGGGCTTTTGACTTTATAGTCTCTAGAGCGCAGCGTTCTAGTTAGCTTCGCGTATAGTTTCTTGAACCCTCCCATCCAATCAGATTTTTTGATATAGTCTATTTATTAACCGTTACTTTGGAGTCTACCTATGGGTGATACAGTGAATAAAACAGGGCTGTTTGATTCGCACTCTTTTGTCAAAGGGTTAATGGCGAGAGGCATGGATGAGAAACAGGCTGAGTTTCTTGCTGAGCAACAACGAGTTATTCTTGATACTCAAATAGCAACGAGAGCCGATATTTATCAAGTTGAAAAAAATCTGGAAAAAAGAATAGAGTCCAGTTCAAACAAGATTTTAGCGGTAATTGCGATAGGTATTGCTTTTTTGGCTCTGTTTTTGAGTTAGCTGTTTTAAGAGAAAAGTGTCTAGAGACTAGAGACTAGAGACTATAAGAGCGAGAGCAGAGTTCAGATCGCTTCGCTTGCAGGGTTCAGGAAGTGCAATGACTAGAAACTAGAAACTATAAGAGCAAGAGCAGGGCTTTTGACTTTATAGTCTCTAGAGCGCAGCGTTCTAGCTAGCGCAGCGTATAGTGCCCTGCTTTTGACTTTATAGTCTCTAGAGTGCAGCGTTCTAGTCAGCGCAGCGTATAGTCCCGCTGAACTCTACAAATACTCATCCATCACATCCGTTAAATTATCTAATGAAAACCCTCTGTATACAATGTTGTACCCTTTTAGATTTAATTTTTCCAATAGGCGATGTGATTTTGCAATCAACGCTGCTTCGCTATATCGTTTCTGTCTTCGTTTGACTTCTGCAATCAGTACCTCTTTGTCGAGATCATTAATCGCGACAATGTCTATTTCATTATGACCTCTCGCATCCCAATACCCTCCTATACGCCCAAACTGTTTTGACTCGATCAGAATGGCTTTGAAGAGTGATTCCAACTCTATGCCAGAGTGAACCTCAAAATCACGTTCGATGTTTCGTCTAATATAGCCATAATTTTCCATCTCCACCGCGCTTTTATTTGAGTGGATAAATCGAAACCAAAAGTTGAGGAATGGGTCAGAAATTGCGTATCGCACATCCCTTGAGGTCTCTTTTGAGCTTATAGGGCGCATCTTCGTAATCACATCAAAGATTTCATCTAACTTTTCAAGATGAACGCCAACACTGGTATTCAGAAAGTTCTCTATTCGAGTTCGGCTAGTATTACCTTTTGATATCGCACCTAAAATATCAAAATAGACCCTATGTTCAGAGCCAAAGTCTTCGACAAGACGATGTGTCCCCTCTTTAATCAGAGGGGAAAACTCTGAAATGACCGATTCAAAGATATTTTCATTTTCTGATGAGAACCGAGTCAACCACTCTAGGTACTTAGGGATCCCGCCTGACAAGCACCACCAATTGAGCAGGTTTTCTGAACTAAATTGATGGTTATCATGCATTATTTCGGTAATGTAGGATGGCTGAAGGGGCTGAACACTAAAAAACAGATCATCACGATTAAAGAGTGGCTCATCTTTCCCTTTGAATATTTTTGTCATCATACTGTACAGAGAACCACAGCAAACAAGGTGAATCATGCCTTCTCGTTTGTTGGCATCCCATAGGTTCTGTATATCAGAAAATAAGCTGGAATTAACGATGTCAATATCTTGAAACTCATCAATGATGACGGTTAACGGGTTAGTTTTTGAGTAATCCAGAAGGAAGTCGATAATATTTCTAAGAGATTGTGGTTGGAAAAATTTAACGCCTAGCTCACGACTTATGATCTCGGCAAATTCCGCAACGAGTGAACTCTCATTCTTCCGGCTGATAAACAAATAGAGAAATTTAATACCACTTTCGTTAAATGCTTCATTGAGAAGTCGAGTTTTACCAACGCGTCTTCGACCAACCATAACACTCAATTGGCCTTTTGTTTTAGCCACTTGTGTTGAAATGGCTCTCAAAGTAGTGAGCTCTTTTTCTCGGTTGTAGAACTTCTGCATTTGTTTTATCTCTTATTATCTGATCTTTTTTAATTAGTATAAGGCGATGGGATCTACTGTCAAGAAAGTGACTGTAATTTTTATTACAGTAACTTTGGGGTTCAGATCACTTCGCTTGCAGGGTTCAGGAAGTGCAGTGACTAGAAACTAGAAACTATAAGAGCAGGGGCAGAGCTTTTGACTTTATAGTCTCTAGAGCGAAGCGTTCTAGTCAGCGAAGCGTATAGTCTCCTGCTTTTGACTTTATAGTTTCTAGAGCGCAGCGTTCTAGTCAGCGTAGCGTATAGTATCCTGCTTTTGACTTTATAGTCTCTAGAGCGAAGCGTTCTAGTTAGCGCTGCGTATCGTTTCCTGAGCCCTGAACTTTATACCCAAAAATCACAAATTAACCGCAATGTATAGATTGCGGTTCAATTTCGAGAATTGTTACTTCCTGTTGTTTTGTTTTTCCGGCCTACTCCTCATTTTTAATTATCCCTTTGATTTTATTGCACATGGTTTCATATCTGCTTCTAATCTGTAGAAGTCAGTTAAAGGAACTCAATAATAATAAGGATATAAAAATGGAAACAATCCCGGCTTATAAAGCACAAACTCAACTACAAAAAATATTAAAAAAGGCAGAGTGGTTGCCCGTGATCATTACTCGAAAAGGGAGGCCGGCCTCTGTGGTCATCTCTATTGATGAGTTTGATTACAGTGAGAGGGTCAAGTTGAAGGTGATTAAGGATAATGCTGAGAAAGGGACATTGAGTCAGCTTAATAACAGCTATGTGGATGGTGAACAATTTTTTGATGACATCAGCCGAGGTGTGTATGATGCCAAATGCTAGTTATCACTTTACCAATAATGCGCAAAACGATCTCATCGATATCCTGCGTCACAAGCGGAATAAATGGGGGAATCAACGAGCTCTGCGATATTTGTCTGGGCTTCGTAAAACCTGTCAGTACTTAGCAACTGCTCCCAAGTTGGGTACAGTGCACAAGAGTATTAATGATGGAGTGCACAGCTTTTCCCATATCAGTCATGAGATTTACTATTTTATTAAAGGCCCACAGCTGATCATTTTTGGTATTGCCCATAAAAATACTGTCCCTATTGGATTGAGGTAGCGGTTACTTTTTTATTGAAATGCCAGTAATAAGTAGTACTGGCATTGTCGTAATTCATGCTTTATTCAATAGTTCTTTCATAAACTCTTCATCTATTGTTTGCTACAATCTGCGAATACTATTTAAAGGGATAATTGTTGAGTATGAAAATTGCTATTGCGGGAACAGGTTATGTTGGCCTATCAAATGCGGTATTGCTATCACAGCACAACGAAGTGGTTGCCGTTGATCTGATCGAAGAGAAAGTGGCAATGATCAATAACAAGCAGTCGCCTATTTCTGATGTTGAGATAGAAGAGTACCTAGCAAACAAGAGCTTAAATTTAATCGCGACTCTGGATAAAGAGTTGGCGTATAAAGACGCTAAGTTTGTGGTGATTGCCACTCCTACTGATTACGATCCTCAAACCAACTACTTTAATACCGGCTCTGTAGAAGCGGTGATTAAAGATGTGATGACTATCAACCCTGATGCAGTCATGGTGATCAAATCAACGGTTCCGGTAGGATATACAGAAAGAATCAAACAAGATCTTAACTGTGACAACCTGATTTTCTCTCCAGAGTTCTTACGTGAAGGGCGTGCTCTGTTTGATAATTTGCACCCATCTCGCATTATTGTCGGTGAGCAGTCCGAGCGGGCACAAGAGTTTGCAGGCCTGCTTCAGCAAGGGGCGATTAAAGAGAATATCGACGTTCTTTTTACTGATTCGACGGAAGCTGAAGCGGTTAAACTCTTTTCAAATACTTACTTGGCACTGCGCGTCTCCTATTTCAATGAGCTTGACTCTTACGCTGAGGCGCATGGATTGGATGCTCGTCAGATTATTGAAGGGGTAGGGCTCGACCCTCGCATCGGTAATCATTACAACAACCCCTCTTTTGGTTACGGTGGTTATTGTTTGCCGAAAGATACCAAGCAGCTGCTAGCTAACTATCAAGAGGTGCCAAATAACATTATTGGCGCCATTGTTGATGCTAATCGCACCCGAAAAGATTTTGTCGCAGACTCGATTTTAAAGCGCAATCCAAAAGTGGTTGGGATATACCGTTTGATCATGAAAGCGGGATCGGACAACTTTAGAGCGTCATCGATTCAGGGCATTATGAAGCGCCTTAAAGCCAAAGGGGTTGAAGTGGTGGTGTTTGAACCTGTGCTTGAAGAAGATCAGTTCTTCCATTCCACTGTATACAGAGATCTCGATGCGTTCAAACAAGTTGCGGATGTGATTGTTTCGAATCGTATGATGGAAGAGTTAAGTGATGTGGCGGATAAAGTTTACACCAGAGATTTGTTTGGTAGTGACTAGCTAGAGACTAGAGACTAGAGACTAGAGACTAGAGACTAGAGACTAGAGACTAGAGACTATAAGAACAGGGTTCAGAATTCAGAGTTCAGGAAGTGCAATGACTAGAAACTATAAGAGCAATAGCAAGCTTTTGACTTTATAGTCTCTAGAGCGCAGCGTTCTAGTTAGCGCAGCGTATAGTATCTTGACTTCTACTCTCCCTGAAACCTGAAACCTGAATTCTGCAAGCGAAGCGATCTGAGCCCTGCACTCGCTCATATAGTTTCTAGTCTCTAGTTAGGCTTCAAAAGATCCCTTGCGTGACTCGTATCGCGTTCTTTGATCTGTTTACAGATATATCACCTATTCCGCTCGACAAGCCTTGTGGTTACCTCTTAAAATTCCCTAGAAGATAAAATGAATCTCTAACCTTTTGTGATTTTCTAGATAAAAAGGCTGGAGGATTTGCTCATCACGTTATGTCTATACTATTAGGTCATAGCACTTTTTCGGAGACCATTATGTCTACCACTTTTTACGATCAAATAAATCAACAAATTGAAGATGTTAAATCAGAAGGTTTATATAAGTCTGAGCGTATTATCACGTCGGCACAAAAGGCGGCAGTGAGTATCTCAACGGGTGAAGAGGTACTCAATTTTTGTGCAAACAATTATCTTGGGTTAGCAAACCACCCTGAGCTGATTAAAGCAGCTAAATCTGGCATGGATGAGCACGGATTTGGTATGGCGTCAGTACGTTTTATCTGCGGTACGCAAGATTCACATAAAGTGTTAGAAGAGAAACTCTCAACCTTCCTTGGTAAAGAAGATACCATTCTTTATACCTCGTGCTTTGATGCAAATGCCGGGCTGTTTGAAACCATATTAAGCAAAGAAGATGCGATCATTTCAGATGCGTTAAATCACGCATCAATTATTGATGGTGTGCGTCTTTGTAAAGCGATGCGATTCCGTTATGCCAATAACAACATGGCGGAGTTAGAAGAGCAATTGATCGCGGCAAAAGAAGCGGGTGCTCGTCATACGCTTATTGTTACTGATGGCGTGTTCTCTATGGACGGTGTGGTCGCTAACTTACCGGCAATCTGTGATTTAGCGGACAAATATAACGCGCTTGTCATGGTGGATGACTCTCATGCGGTCGGCTTTATGGGAGACAACGGCGCGGGTACTCATGAACACCATGATGTGATTGATCGTATCGATATTATTACCGGCACATTAGGTAAAGCCATGGGTGGCGCGTCAGGCGGTTACACTGCTGGAAAAAAAGAGGTGATCGACTGGTTACGTCAACGTTCACGTCCATACCTATTCTCGAACTCTGTGGCACCTGCAATCGTTTCAGCCTCTATTCGTGTGCTTGATTTGCTTGCGGAATCGGGCGATCTACGCAGCCAATTATGGGAAAACTCTGCGCATTTCCGTACTCGTATGGAAGCAGCTGGTTTCACCATGGGCGGTGCTGACCACGCGATTATCCCAATTATGTTGGGTGATGCTAAATTGGCGGCTGAGTTTGCTGAGCGTGCATTAGCAAAAGGCATTTATGTGGTGGCTTTCTCGTTCCCTGTTGTGCCTAAAGGCCAAGCTCGTATCCGTACTCAAATGTCCGCCGCTCACAGTCGTGAACAACTCGATTGTGCCATAGACGCCTTTATCCAAGTGGGTAAAGAGATGGAGATCATCGCTTAATCAGGCGAGAGGAATAATTATGAAAATTAAAGCACTATCAAAATTGAAGCCTGAAGAAGGTATCTGGATGACTGAGGTTGAGAAACCTGAAATGGGTCATAATGATCTTCTGATCCGAATTAAGAAAACAGCGATCTGTGGTACTGACGTGCATATCTACAACTGGGACGAATGGTCACAAAATACCATCCCTGTGCCAATGGTAGTGGGTCATGAATACGTTGGCGAAGTGGTCGGTATTGGCCAAGAAGTTCGTGGTTTTGAGATTGGTGATCGCGTATCTGGTGAAGGTCATATTACGTGTGGTCACTGCCGTAACTGCCGTGGTGGGCGTACGCACCTTTGTCGTAATACGTCAGGAGTTGGTGTTAACCGTACCGGCTCTTTCTCTGAGTTTCTGGCGATTCCAGCATTTAATGCATTTAAGATCCCAGATGAGATCTCTGATGATATGGCGTCTATCTTTGACCCGTTTGGCAATGCTGTACATACGGCGCTGTCATTTGATCTGGTTGGTGAAGATGTCCTTATTACGGGAGCTGGTCCTATTGGCATAATGGCAGCAGCCGTGGCGAAACACGCAGGTGCCCGTCATGTTGTGATCACTGATGTGAATGAGTACCGCTTAGATCTTGCTAACAAGATGGGCGTGACTCGCGCTGTGAACGTCATGAGCGAGAAACTGGAAGATGTGATGGCTGATTTAGGCATGACAGAAGGTTTTGATGTCGGTATGGAGATGTCAGGTAACCCATCTGCTTTTAATAGCATGCTGACTAACACGAACCATGGTGGCAAGATTGCATTGTTGGGGATTCCACCATCAGACATGGGTATCGATTGGAACCAGGTGATCTTTAAAGGCTTGGTGATCAAAGGTATCTATGGTCGTGAGATGTTTGAAACTTGGTACAAAATGGCCAGTTTGATTCAGTCAGGCTTAGATCTAACGCCAATCATCACCCACCACTTCAAGATTGATGACTTCCAAGCGGGCTTCGACGCCATGCGCAGTGGTTTGTCTGGTAAAGTTATTCTCGACTGGGAATAAGTAAACTATTTAGGCAGAGGCGCACGCTTCTGCCTTTTACTTACTTTCTACTTTCTACTTTCTACTTTCTTACTTTCTTACTTGCTACTTTCTCACTTACGCAACCAGCTTCTTGGGTTTTGAGCTTTGCTGTTTCGGCGGATTTCAAAGTAAAGTGAAGCGACATCTTGCCCACCACTGTTGCCTACGAGTGCAATGGTCTCCCCTTTTTGTACGGTATCGCCGACCTTTTTCATTAGGGTTTGATTGTAACCATACAGCGTCATATCGCCTTTGCCATGATCAACCAAGATCATTAAGCCATATCCTCGAAGCCAGTCCGCAAACACCACTTTTCCAGAGTAGACAGATTTAACGGGGTTGCCGTAACTGCTAGCGATCACCATACCTTTCCAGGTTAACTGGCCCGTTTGCGCTGTGCCAAAATTATGCAGTGTTTTGGCGCCAGTGAGAGAGATAGGCCATGGCAGTCGACCCTTTTGGCTGGCTAATCCGTCCATACGTGCGCTTGATTTCGCAATGGCTTTCGCTCGGGCTTTGGCTTTAATGATCTCAGAGGTCAAGCGTTTCTCGTTCTGATGCAGTTCATCCAGATAGGAGCTGTCACTTGAGATAGCCTTTTTAATGCTAGAGACCGTATGTTTACGTTTGGTTTGCGCCTCTTGAAGCTTAGCTTTCTGCTGTTTGAATTGAGCCAGTAACTTGTTCTGCTCTGAGAGTTCATGTTTTAACTGTTGTTCTTTTTCGGAGAGCTCAATGGCCGTTTGTTCAAGTTGACTGATGGCATCGGCTCTTGAGAGAGAGATAGATTGGGCATAAATATTTAAGCGATCCAAGTTGGTCGAATCTTCCCCACTTAATATTCCTGATAACTGCCGATTTCGGCTGATCATGTAGGACTCTTTCAAGAGAGCTTTTAGCGTCTCTTTTTGACCAATTTGTTGCTGTTTAAGGTGGCTCTGTTGTTGATTGAGCTCTTTAATCAGAGCTTCAACTCGGTTTAGTGCTTGTTGAGCTTGGCGAACTTTTTGCGCCGATGAGGAGATGGCCACTTCGTGAGTTTTTAACGAGGTCTGCAGCTGATTGAGTTGTTTCTTTTGCTTAACCACAATGGACTGTTGACGGTTAATCTCTTGCTTCACACCACTGAGCTCTTCGTTACTCGCGATTGCAGAGTGGCTGAAAGAGAGAAACAGGCATAATAAAACGCCAGTACACAAGGTACTGGCGCGAAGAGTTTTTGCTAGAGCTAATCTAAAATATCGCATTCAGACATAATACCAACTTTATATGGAGTAAAACAATCGATTACTGCACAGAAGGTAAGCTCACCACTACTCACTATTATCTAAGTGTAAACAGTTATTTAAGCGTGAATAGCACGTCACCTGACATCTCTGCTGGGATCTCTGTTTGAGTCAACTCAAGCATAGTCGGTGCAAGATCTGACAGTTTACCGCCAGATTTAAGCTCGAGTTCTTGGTTGCCGACATAAATCAGTGGAACCGGAAGGTTAGTGTGAGCGGTGTGAATGCCCCCAGTTTCCGGATTAATCATCATCTCAGCATTACCGTGATCGGCAGTGATCAGCATTTGACCATCCGCTTCATTGATGGCAGCAACCACTTTACCCAAGCACTCATCCAGTGCTTCACACGCTTTAACCGCCGCATCGTATACGCCAGTATGACCCACCATGTCGCCATTTGGATAGTTACAGATAATGGTGTCGTACTTGCCTGATTTAATCGCCGCAACCAATTTTTCGGTTAACTCAGGTGCACTCATTTCAGGTTGTAGATCGTAGGTCGCGACCTTTGGAGAAGCCACTAAAGAGCGCTCTTCACCTTCAAATTCATCTTCAATGCCGCCATTAAAGAAGAAGGTAACGTGCGCATATTTCTCAGTTTCTGAAATGCGAAGTTGAGTTTTTCCTTTTTTCGATAACCACTCACCGTAGGTATTTTCTAATGACGCTGGTGGAAAGGCGATGCTGGCTTTAATATCTGCAGCATATTGGGTCAACATCACAAAGTCACTAAATGCTGGCGTCTTTTCACGAACAAAACCTTCAAAGCCAGGCATAAAGGCACGAGTGATTTCACGGGCACGGTCAGCACGGTAGTTCATGAAGATAATAGCATCGCCATCTTCAATCGCTGCGGCTTCTTCGCCTTCTGCACGGATCTCAGTGGCAGCAACAAACTCATCGTTCTCTTCACGGGAGTAAGCGGCTTCAAGGCCAGCGACTGCAGAGTCAAAAGTAAATTCACCTTTGGCTTGAGTCAGTAACTCATACGATTTTTGAACGCGTTCCCAGTTATTGTCACGATCCATCGCATAGTAGCGGCCAATCAGTGAGGCAACACGTCCTTTTCCTAACGTGTTGAATAGATCTTGAAAGCGTTGTAATGAACTTTCAGCACTGCGCGGCGGCGTATCTCGGCCATCTAAAAAGGCGTGCAGATAGATCTTGTCAGCACCACGTTTTGCTGCCATTTCAACAGCAGCGGCAATGTGATCTTCATGACTATGAACACCACCTGGAGACATTAAGCCCATTAGGTGAACCGCTTTACCGTTAGCGATCGCTGTGTCCATTGCGCCAGAAATAGCATCATTTTCAAAGAAGTCACCATCAGCGATGGATTTAGTAATGCGTGTTAGATCTTGATAAACCACACGGCCAGCACCAATGTTGGTATGACCTACTTCAGAGTTACCCATTTGACCATCAGGTAGACCCACATCAAAACCTGATGCAGAGATCAGCGTATTAGGTTGATTGGCGAGTAGCGAATCCATCACCGGTGTTTTCGCATTGGCGATCGCGTTGTTTTGTGAATCTTCGCGATATCCCCAACCATCCAGAATAACGAGAGCCATAGGCTTCTTGGCAGACATAGTGTTACCTCTTATCAATTTTAAATCGTAATTAWAAATCTAAACTAGCGTAATTTTACTACAAAAATTAACTAAGGGCATTGGATTTTAGGATCTTGATCGGGTTCTGATCATTTGTGCCGAGGATAGCCCTGAATTACTATTCACCTTATGAAGCGGGGTAAGGTATACTCACTCAACTTAATTTACAGCTATAGCACCACGCTGAGCTTACGCTTAGATGGGCACAACGTTTAGAGTAGAAAATATGCAAGAGTATTTAGATTTTTTGACCGCCAACCCCATTCTTTCTTTAGCTTGGGTGGGGATCTTCGTGATTCTGATTCAGACTACGATTAAACAGAAAACAGCGGGATACGTAGAAGTAAACCCGGCTGAGCTGACAATGCTGATGAATCGTGAAGAAGCGACGGTATTGGATATTCGCTCTAAAGATGAGTTTAAAAGCGGACATATCACGGGCTCACGTCACATTTTGCCAAGTGAAATCAAAGAAGGAAAGTTGGGTGATCTTGAAAACAAAAAATCCACCCCAATTGTAGTGGTATGTAAGACGGGCCAAACCGCTCAAGCAAGTGCTACTCTACTGCATAAAGCGGGCTTTGAGAGTGTTAAGCTGCTTAAGAGTGGTTTAATCTCTTGGAATGAAGCGAATCTGCCATTAGTTCGTGGTAAAAAATAGCTTCAAGGTAAGAAATAACTAATTTTACGGTGTGACATATAGAGCGAAATCAATACGTCATGCTGAGGGTTACGCTAGTTTAAGCTAACCTGTAGCAAACCAAATTTACTTTTGTATAAGGATTTTAATATCATGGCTGAAGCAGCAACCCAAGAAAACCAACAGAACTTTGCAATTCAACGTATCTTCCTAAAAGATGTATCTTTTGAAGCGCCTAACTCACCTGACATGTTCCAGAAAGATTGGAATCCAGATGTGAATTTGGATCTTGATACTCAAAGCCGTCAACTTGGTGAAGACATTTTCGAAGTGGTTCTGCGTTTAACGGTTACGGTTAAGAATGAAGAAGAGACTGCATTCTTATGTGAAGTGCAGCAGGGCGGTATCTTTACTGCTGGTGATATGGAAGCGCCGCAACTTGCGCATTGCCTAGGTGCATTTTGCCCAAATATTCTTTTCCCATACGCACGTGAAACAATCTCTGGTCTTGTGACTAAAGGGACGTTCCCACAGCTTAACCTTGCTCCTGTGAACTTTGATGGTCTGTTCATGAACTACCTTCAGAACCAATCACAAGAGAGTGAAGCGGAAGCAGAAGCGTAAGCTCCTCACAGCGATAGAGATTGAGTAAAACCAGATAAAAGGGGAGTCTAGCGCTCCCTTTTTTTATTTCATTTTTGAGGTCAATGATGACAACAACTACAGATTATTCAGACATCGCGATGACGGTATTAGGGGCGGGTTCTTACGGAACGTCACTGGCCATATCGTTAGCGCGTAATGGTGCAAAGATCATTCTTTGGGGTCATGAGCCAGCGCATATGGCTAAACTGCAATCTGATCGCTCTAATGAAGAGTTCCTACCCGGCGTCGATTTTCCAGAGACCTTGATCATGGAGTCTGACCTGCCAACGGCCATTCAAGCCAGCCGAGATCTCTTAGTGGTAGTACCAAGTCACGTATTTGGCGAAGTGTTAACCAATGTAAAACCGCACCTTCGCAGTGATTCACGTATCTGCTGGGCCACCAAAGGCCTTGAACCTGAAACGGGGCGACTGTTGAAAGATGTCGCTGCGGATATCATAGGTGATGGTCATTCACTGGCCGTGTTATCAGGACCAACGTTCGCTAAAGAGCTAGCAGCGGGAATGCCAACCGCTATTGCAGTGGCCTCTCCAGACAGTGAGTTTGTTCAAGATTTGCAAGAGACGATTCACTGTTCAAAAACCTTAAGAGTGTATGCTAACAGTGATTTCACTGGTATGCAGTTAGGTGGCGCAGTGAAGAATGTTATCGCTATTGGTGCGGGTATTTCTGATGGTATTGGCTTTGGCGCGAATGCTCGTACTGCGCTGATCACCAGAGGGCTCGCTGAGATGTGTCGTCTAGGCGCTGCCATTGGAGCACAAAAAGAGACGTTCATGGGAATGGCCGGATTGGGCGATTTAGTCCTTACTTGTACTGATAATCAATCACGTAACCGCCGTTTTGGTTTGGCCTTAGGGCAGGGCAAAGATGTCGATACGGCGCAGATTGAAATCGGTCAGGTGGTTGAAGGCTATCGCAACACCAAAGAAGTGTGGTTATTGGCGGAACGTATGGGTGTTGAGATGCCAATTGTAGAACAAATTTATCAAGTGCTGTATAAAGATAAGGATGCTCTAGAAGCTGCCAAAGACCTACTCGCAAGAGATAAAAAATCGGAAGGATAATTCAGTGGAAAACTGCCGCAAACATAAAGTATGGGAAACCATCGTTAAAGAGGCTAAGGAACAGTCTGAACAAGAACCTATGTTAGGCAGTTTTTATCATGCCACCATCATTAAACATGATACGTTGGCCGCTGCGCTCAGTTATATTCTTGCTAATAAACTGTCGACGGCTTCAATGCCAGCCATGGCCGTACGAGAAGTGGTTGAAGAGGCCTTCCAATCTGACTGCTCGATTACCGACGCTGCCGCTTGTGATATTTGTGCGATAGTTTCACGAGATCCTGCGGTTCAGATGTACTCGATTCCACTACTTTATCTTAAAGGCTATCATGCACTGCAGGGGTACCGTGTAGCTAACTGGCTTTGGAAACAGGGGCGTGTAGCATTAGCGACTTATCTACAAAATCAGATCTCTGTTGCTTGCCAAGTGGATGTTCATCCTGCGGCGAAAATCGGCAAAGGGATCATGTTTGATCATGCGACAGGTATTGTTATTGGTGAAACTGCCGTTGTTGAGAACGATGTCTCGATACTGCAAGATGTGACCTTAGGCGGTACAGGGAAAGAGTGTGGTGATCGTCATCCTAAAATTCGTGAAGGGGTAATGATAGGCGCAGGCGCTAAAATTCTCGGCAATATTGAAGTGGGTGAAGGAGCCAAGATTGGTTCTTGTTCTGTGGTACTTCAAGCTGTCCCAGCACATACCACGGTGGCAGGGGTACCTGCAAAAATCGTCGGCAAACCATCAACGGATAAACCGTCATTAGACATGGATCAAGGGTTTAATGGCATGACCAAAACCTACAATAATGGCGATGGTATCTAACGATTGATGCCACTTAATGGTGATAACAAGCAGTAACGTATCGATGATGGGTTACTGCTTTTTTATTTGATTACACTGCGCCAGAAAAATCCATCTGTCTCCACGCTTCAAACGCAATGATCGCCACTGCATTAGACAGATTCAAACTGCGGCTGTCTGGCATCATTGGAATGCGAATACGCTGCTCCATCGGCAAACTTTCAATCAACTCTGCCGGTAACCCACGGGTTTCAGGACCAAAAAGAAGCACATCCCCTTGACGAAATGAAGCGTCGGTATGACGTCCAGTCGTCTTAGTGGTACAAGCAAAAATGCGGCGCTGGTTAGGATCATCAAGCTTATCGCCATCTGCCCCAACAAATTCAAGAAAGGCGTTAAGATCTTTATGGATTTTGACTCGCGCAAGATCATGATAATCCAGCCCCGCTCTACGCACTTTTTTCTCATCAAGATCAAAACCGAGAGGCTCAATGAGATGCAAATTGGCACCACAGTTGGCCGATAAGCGGATTATGTTGCCAGTATTTGGGGCAATTTCGGGTTCAAAAAGGGCGATATCAAACATTGTATCAACTTCATGCTCATGAGTAATATCGCCATTATACGCTTCTATGGAGGATAAACTAATATTGTTTATTCGTTGCCATAGTGCTGAGCGATGTTATCCCAATCAACCACGTTCCACCACGCTGATATATATTCAGGTCGACGATTTTGGTAACTAATATAATAGGCATGCTCCCACAGGTCTAAAGCGAGAATGGGTTGTCCTTGTTTTTCAGATGTATTCATTAAGGGATTATCTTGGTTACTGGTAGAGACAATATCTAATCCAGATTCGTTTTTGATTAACCAAGTAAACCCTGAGCCAAATGTATTAATGGCAATATCAGAAAACTGTTTCTGGAATGTTTCAAAATCCCCAAACTGAAGATTAATTTGTTCAGCTAGGTTTCCTGTTGGCGAACCGCCTCCGTTTGGAGACATACAGTTCCAGAATAGCGTATGGTTGAAGTAGCCCCCACCATGATTTCTAATTGCTGTTGAGTGCGAAGCCATTGAAGAAAAAATGGATGTTAAGGTTTGATTTTCTAGTGCGGTATTACGAATGGCATCCGTAAATTTATTGAAATAGGTACGGTGGTGTTTATTATGATGGATTTCCATAGTTTGAGCGTCTATATATGGTTCCAATGCATCGTATTCATATGGTAATTCTTGAAAGGTATGAATCATAGTATCTTCCTAATAAGTATTGTCCCCTTTGACATTAATGATAATAATTATCAATATCATTAATGTCAAAGAATTAGACCAATTCCTTATTGTAATGGCAGATTGAGGGTCATTTTTAATCCACCCATCTTGCTGGAAGAGGCGGTAATAGTACCATTGTGTTGTCGGATCGCATTTTCAGTGATGGCAAGCCCCAATCCGGTCCCCCCACTGACTCGATCTCTGGCGGTAGATACACGATAAAAAGGGCGGAAAATATCGTTAAGCTCATCGTCAGGAACGCCGCTACCATCATCTTCGACGATAAGGGTGAGTCGTCCCGCTTGTTTATTAATGGAGATTCGAATTTGCTTTTCACCATAACGAATGGCATTGCGTACCACATTCTCAAGAGCACTCATGAGTAAGTTAGGGTTGCCAGAAATTGGCCAAGCCTCTATTGCGTCGTAGTGAAGGTTTTTTCCTGACTGCTCGGCTTCAAACTTGGCATCCTCTAAAATATCAAACCACAACGTCTTGGTATCCGTTTCTACACGGTCTTCGTGGCTATTGATCTGCATTCTAGATAATTCTAGCAGTTCGGCAATCATCTTCTCTAACCGTTCTGCCTCCATCTCAATGCGATCCAGTTCAGCACTCTCTCCTTGCTTTCTTGATGCTAAAGCGGTGGCCATTCTTAGTCGCGTGAGTGGTGAGCGAAGCTCATGGGAAATATCAGAAAGCAGGCGCTGTTGCCCAGATACCATGGTATTAATAGCACCCACCATTTGGTTAAAACTGGCACCGGTTTTTCGAAACTCTTTGGTTCCTTTCTCTAAGCTTGGATCGTGAACAAATTGCCCTCGAGCGACTCTTTCAGCAGCGTGCTGCAGTCGTCTTGCTGGCTGACTGAGTGCCCAAGCAAGCCACAGAAGAAAGGGAGTGCTTACTAACATAGCGGCTACTAACAGTTGGGCTGGTCTGTCTAATATCTGCAAAATAAATGGGGGAGGGTTACGGTAAAAACGAGAGACATAAAGCAGTACCTTTTGATTGGCGATAGTGACCTTAAATGGGCCAGCAAGCATTTTTCTGCCATACAGTTTCTGCTTAGGATTGTTTAGATCGTCAGACAAGGTAATAAAGTTACGTAGGGATTTACTCTGCCCTCGATGGTGCTCATTGACTATTTCGCCAGAGTAGTTGGTAAAAAAGAGAGAGAAGGAGCCCGGTTGTTTATTGCTGTATTGGTCGATCATGCTCAAGCTGCGGTTAAAGTCAGCGTTATGTTGGTACTTATGAGTGATGCTCTCCGCCACTTTTTGAATCTTGACTAAGGGAGCTTGCCCAATTTCATGCTGTGAGCGTGGGTCAAAGTGAGGGGCGATCACCACTGCAAGCAACACTAGAAATAGTGTTAGCCAAAAAATGGCAAAAATACGACCATAAAGGCTAGAGAATGGGGAGAATCGCACTCTATTATTCAACACGTTGACCTCAATTTATTGGGTGACAAATAGGTAACCACGACCGCGTAAGGTTTTAATACGTGGTTTATCCTCTTCACTATTGGGCAGTTTCTTACGTAAATTGGACACATGCATATCGATAGAGCGATCAAATGCGGCCAGTCTTTTGCCTAACACTTCTATACTGAGCTCCTCTTTAGAGATGATTTTCCCTGGATGTTGTACAAACTGACTGAGCAGACCCAGTTCGGTACCAGTAAGATCCAACAGCTGCTGATTGCAATACGCTTCTTGTTTACCTAAGAATATCTCAATATCTTGATACTTAATCGATGCCGTCTGTTCGGTAGATTTGGCTTGAGTCCGTCTAAGGATAGCGCGAATTCGGGCAAGCAGCTCCCTATCGCTAAAAGGTTTAGGCAAGTAGTCATCAGCCCCAAGCTCAAGTCCAATCACTCTGTCTATCTCTTCCCCTTTGGCGGTTAACATCAATACTGGGGTCTCATATGACTCACGGAGTTTACGCAGCATCTCCATGCCGTTCATTTTGGGCATCATAATATCCAACAAAACGAGATCTATTTGATCGGAGATCAGCGCTAACCCTTCTTCGCCGTTGTTTGCTTCAATAACATCAAAGCCCTCCAAAGAAAGAATGTCTTTTAACAGAGAGGTTAACTCTATGTCGTCATCAACGAGTAGTATGTTGGCCATATTGGTATCCAAAATTGGTCTCTAGAGGAGTAATCAGTGTAAATTAGCGCGAAGCCTATTGCTATTCTACTGCGATTTTAGTGCAGAGGGACGCTCTTTACGTACCTTTACGATGCCTATACACCCATTTACGCTGGTTGTTTTATTCTACTCTCACTGTAACAAACAACCTTAATCTATTTGGAGTAAAGAGTATGAAAACATTAACAAAGAAAATAATGATTGGCGCCATTGCATTTCCACTGATGCTAGGCTCAACGGCAGCTCTCGCTTTTGGTGGTGGTAATGGCGGTGGACATCATGGTGGAGGCATGAAGGGCGGTAAGTGCGAAATGATGTCAGGAAAGAGAGCGCTAAAACAGGTCGATCTAACGGATGCACAACAGACAGAGTTTAAAACGTTGATGGAGACTCACCGTAGTGCAATGAAAGAACGTCAGCCAAACAGCGAACTGCAGCAGCTAAAACAGCAGATGAATACTTTGTTGCTAGCGGCAGACTTTAATGAAGTCGAAGTACGAGATCTGGCGACACAAATGTCATCACTGCAAGTGGATCGTAAGGTGGAAATGGCACAAAAACGTCACCAAATGCTCAACATCTTAACCGAAGAGCAGAAGGTACAATACCAAGAGGCGCAACAACAGATGATGGACAAATGCCAAGCTAAGAAATAGAACTGTCACACATTTGCCGATATACTAAAGTGAATATACTTTTTTTGTGTTGATAAATGTCAGATAAATATGCCCGTTTAGTTAACATGGCGGCTTGGTTAGCCACTATAGTCGCCACCATTTTAATGCTGGTTAAACTTGCCACCTGGTGGGTTACCGGCTCCGTTAGTCTACTTGCCTCTCTGATTGATTCGATGCTCGATATTGCTGCATCTGTCACTAACCTTTTGGTTATACGTTATGCTCTGCAACCTGCCGATGAAGAACATACCTTTGGTCATGGAAAAGCTGAGTCTTTGGCTGCTTTGGCTCAAGCGATGTTTATTTCTGGCTCCGCCTGCTTTTTATTGCTTAATGGCTTTGAGCGTCTATTTAGGCCTCATGAAGTGAATAGCCCTGAGCTTGGCGTTGCTGTCAGCTTGTTTGCTATCGTGCTCACCTCTGGTTTGATTACGGTACAGAAGTGGGTTGTGAAAAGAACAGGTAGCCAAGCGATTGCCGCAGATTCCCTTCATTATCAATCTGATCTCTTAATGAATGCCGCCATTATGATTGCGTTGCTATTGAGTTGGTTTGGTTGGTCTCATGCAGATGCTGTCTTTGCTCTTCTTATTGGCATCTATATTTTATACAGCGCTTTTCGGATGGCATTTGAAGCGATTCAATCTCTATTGGATAGGCAGCTACCTGAAGAGGAATTGTTACAGATTCGAGAAATCACCTTGAGTATCGAACATGTTCATGGGGTACATCAGCTGAGAACTCGCCTAGCAGGACCTGTGCGTTTTATTCAACTACACTTAGAGCTTGATGATGAATTGAAGCTTATTGATGCGCATCAAATTGCAGATAATGTGGAAGATGCGTTGATGGAGGCCTTTCCATATTCCGATATTATGATTCACCAAGACCCTAAGTCAGTGGTGCTAAAATCTGACCGAGAACAAAGTCAGATGAGATTATCGTAATCCTGTGTGGCACTTATGCAGGAGTGACTATATTATTAGTGCAAAATAAGTACGGGTGTCGACAATGAGCTCCGCTTAGACAACATCGAGTAAAGTGCAGCATGGGCAGTCTGTTTACGTTGTATTTTGGTTTCAGCACTGTGCTGAACGCTAGGAGGGGGAGCCTGGCCTCATTATTGATTTGAAATTTACAGATCTAAAACTAGAGGGTAACCATGATTAAGAAGATTGGTGTTTTAACGAGTGGTGGTGATGCGCCTGGTATGAACGCAGCGATTCGCGGAGTTGTTCGTACTGCATTATCTGAAGGTATTGAAATTTACGGTATTCATGATGGCTATTTAGGCCTAGTGGAAGACAGAATTGAGCCTCTGGACCGTTCAAGCGTGTCAGATATGATTAATCGAGGCGGGACATTTTTGGGTTCAGCTCGTTTTCCTGAGTTTAAAGAGATCGAAGTTCGTCAAAAAGGGATTGAAAACCTTAAAAAGCACGGTATTGAAGCGTTAGTTGTTATTGGTGGTGATGGTTCATACATGGGAGCCAAAAAACTGACTGAAATGGGTTACCCATGTATCGGTCTACCTGGCACCATAGATAATGACGTTGCTGGAACGGATTACACCATTGGTTATCAGACGGCTCTGAATACCGTTATTGATGCGATTGACCGCTTACGTGATACCTCTTCGTCACACCAACGTATCTCTATTGTTGAGGTCATGGGGCGACACTGTGGTGATTTAACCCTAATGTCTGCGATTGCAGGTGGCTGTGAATACATTATTACGCCAGAGAAAGGGCTAAATAAAGAGAAGTTACTTGTGAGTATTCAAGAGGGAATGGATAAAGGTAAGAAACACGCCATTATCGCCATTACCGAATTAATGACAGACACCAGTGAGCTCGCGAAGTTTATTGAAGCGGAAACAGGCAGAGAGACCCGCGCTACCGTACTGGGTCATATTCAACGTGGTGGGCAGCCTAACGCGTTTGATCGAATTCTAGCCTCGCGTATGGGTAACTATGCGGTACAGCTTCTTATAAATGGAGAAGGTGGGCGTTGTGTCGGGATTCAAAATGAGAACATGGTTCACCATGACATCATTGATGCCATAGAGAATATGCGTAGACCGGATCGAGAAGACCTATATAAAATGGCGATTCAACTATTTTAATGCTATTTCAATATTTCGAGCATTATTAAGCGGTATTGCACTCTTTTTTAAGAGCCTAACAGCGATTGTTAGGCTCTTTTTTTGTCTGTTTTATTTGTGTTCAAGAGAGTTATATCGGACTCTTTTTTTAGAACTTTAGCCCTTTATTTAACTATTACTGTTTATTGCTGTTGGGATCATGTTTTTAGCCCGATTTGAAAAAAAAATGAAAAAATAAATAAAGGTTTCCCTCTTCGCGTCGTTACCCTTAGTAACAGAGAGAGTAAGTAGTTTTTATTTTAAAAACGAAAAGTAATCAACAACTAAGAGAGATAAAGAGAGTAAATTATGGCTATTAATGTAAATACTAATGTGTCAGCAATGACAGCACAGCGTTACTTGAATCAAGCATCTGATGGTGTGGGTAAATCAATGGAACGTTTATCTTCAGGTTACAAAATCAACAGCGCAAAAGATGATGCGGCAGGACTTCAAATCTCCAACCGTCTATCTTCTCAGATTCGTGGTCTAGATGTCGCCGTACGAAATGCAAATGACGGTATCTCTATTGCACAAACAGCAGAAGGTGCAATGACTGAAAGTACCAGTATCTTACAACGTATGCGTGATCTGTCTCTACAGTCATCAAACGGTTCAAACTCAGATTCTGACCGTGTCGCTATTCAAGAAGAAGTTACAGCACTTGATGATGAGTTAAATCGTATTGCTGAAACAACCTCTTTTGGTGGTAGCCGACTGCTTAATGGTACGTTTGGTACAAAATCATTCCAAATCGGTTCTGATTCAGGTGAAGCGGTAATGCTTAGCATGAGCAACCTGCGTTCAGACAACGCTGCAATGGGTGGCACTAGCTACACCGCAGCTAACGGTAAAGGTAAAGATTGGGCTGTAACCCCTGAAAATGCACAGCTAACTATCGGTTTTACTGATAAAGCTGGCGTCGAGCAAGCACTAACAATTGATGCTAAGCAAGGCGATGATATTGAGCAGGTAGCAACCTATATCAATGGTCAAACTGACAAAGTTAATGCGTCAGTGAACGAAGACGGTCAACTTCAAGTTGTTGCTTCTTCAGCGGATGTGAAATCACCAGTCTCTTTCGGTGGGTCACTCGGTGGTGAACTAGGCTTCGGTGCTGGTAAAGCTGAGACAGTGAAAGATGTTGATGTTACAACTGTTGGTGGTTCACAGAAAGCGGTCGCGGTTCTTGATGCTGCTCTACAGTTTGTAGATAGCAATCGTGCACAACTAGGTGCATTCCAGAACCGATTCAGCCACGCTATCTCTAACTTAGATAATGTTAGCGAGAACGTTTCTGCTTCAAACAGCCGAATCAGAGATACAGATTTTGCGAAAGAGACGACGTCAATGACCAAGTCACAAATTCTGCAGCAAGCGAGTTCTTCTATCCTTGCTCAAGCTAAACAGACTCCAAATGCAGCACTCGGGCTGCTTGGATAAGTCGACAAGGCACCAACTCTCTCTTAGTTAAACTCAAATCCGGACTTAGGTCCGGATTTTTTTGTTCAAAAAAAGAGCCGTTCATTAACTGAACGGCTCTTTTAGATTGAAGCAGTAGCGCTTATGCTTTTGCGATAGCAGCCGCTTTTGCGATAGCAGCAAAGCTTTTCGCGTCTAGTGCCGCTCCGCCAACAAGCGCACCATCGATGTCTGGTTGCGCAAAGTAAGCAGCGGCGTTTTCTGGTTTAACAGAACCGCCGTATTGAATCACTACATTTTTAGCAACGTCAGCACTTGATTCTGCAATGTGCGCACGAATTTGTGCGTGAATGCGCTGTGCATCTTCAGCCGTTGCTGCTTTACCTGTGCCGATTGCCCAGATTGGTTCATAAGCGATGATCGCGCCTTCAAGTGCTTCTACACCTTGAGTGTTAATTACTGCATCAAGTTGACGAGCACAAACAGCAACCGTTTCGCCTGCTTCGTTTTGAGCTTCTGATTCACCAATACAAAGTACAGGGGTTAAGGCATTCTCTTTTAAGAAGGCAAACTTCTTAGCAACAAACTCATCAGATTCTGCGTGATATTCACGACGCTCAGAGTGACCGATAATGATGTGAGATGCGCCTAGCTCTTTCAGCATAGCGGGAGACATATCACCAGTGAATGCACCACTGTTATTTAGATCAGAGTTTTGAGCTCCAAGAATGATAGGGCTGCCCATTTCGGTCAGGGTGCGCTCTGCGAGATCAACAAACAGCGCTGGTGGAGCAACGGCAACGTCAACACCGCTAACGCCTTCAAGTTCTGCATTTAGACCAGTAAGAAGGTTAACCACCATCTCTTTGCTGCCGTTCAGTTTCCAGTTACCCATAACTACAGGATGACGCATAGGAATATCTCCAAATATAAATTAACGAAAATGATAAAAAAAGCTGTGTAAAAATATAACAGATTTTTTGACTTAATTCGTGTTTGAAATCATCATTGATTCCATCTGGTTAAAAAACACACAGATTTAAAGGGCTGGTTGAATGTTTCAAAATAAATGTGAAATATTCTTTCATATTACGGCTCAATAAATCGAGTGCTGTGGTTTAAAGCCATATTATAGACAAGATTGAAAAGAAAGTAGCCTGTGATCGCAACCAGATAAATGACTCACTACGGTTCAACTTCTTAACGCTCTTAAGTACTGTGTGGGACGAACCTAAAGGAGTAGATATGCCAAATTTAGTTGTAGAGTATTCAAGCTCGGTTGATGAAAGAGTAAACACTCAAGGGTTGTTGGAAGATCTGCATCAAGTGCTGATTGATTCAGGGCTTTTTGAAATAGAGTCGATCAAATCGAGAGCACAACGCTATCACTCATGGTTAATTGGTGAAAAAGAGGACAGTGAGGACTTTATCCACCTGAATTTTGAAATGCTATCCGGTAGGAATGAAGAACAAAAAAGAGAATTAAGCAGAAAATTGATGTCAGTTCTCGCAGAGCAAGCCAATACCGTTTACAGTCTCACCATTAATATTCGAGATATGGATAAAAATTGCTTCATTAAAGTGATCAATTAATCCAAAACGTTAAAGGTGTAGTATGACCGTAACTCAATGGCTCTTTTCATTTAAAGGGCGAATTTCACGTTCACGTTTTTGGACTTGGACAGCCATCTATTACGCCTCCTTTTTAGCTGCAATTGCACTGCTGCCCCAATCTGGCGGGTTTGGAAACCTAATATTACTGGTGGTGGGTTTTGTGCTGCTGATCCCTGATCTGGCGGTACAAGCGAAACGCTGGCATGATCGAGATAAATCCCTATGGTGGCTACTGCTGAATGTGCCCATTATTGCCGATCGATTAATGCGCACCGCTCTTGATAGCAGTGCAGCCCAAGAGAGCTTACAAACTGCGGTATCAATCATTGCGATTGTGAGTGGCTGTTGGCTGTTTATTCAGTGTGGCTTTTTGAAGGGTACCGAAGGCCCTAACCGCTATGGGTTAGCGGTTAACGATGTGGTGAAGTAAAGGGAAGAATCTCTGCACTGTCTGTTTTTTTAATGGGCTCACTCACCGCCGTTGAAAACTTCGAAAACTGTTTATTTAACTCTTTCATCAGCAGCACATTGGTATGATTTGGGTTTTTACCTAAACCAATGACACGCTCTATATGGCTCATTTGAGCCTGCAGCCTAGGTTGCAACTCTCCAGGGGCATTATCAATAATGGTCTGACTCATCTCTCTTCGAAGGGTTTCTAGCGACTCTGGAGACTCTTCAACCATCACCAGTAATGTATCAAAAGAGGGGAGTTCCGAGGTTTGTTGAACACGCATTATCCGATCCTTTCTTATCACCATCTTAATTGAGCTTAGGTGAAAAAAGGGGATGTTGCATAATGGTGAGCGGGATGAGGGGTTTAACCGTCTTAAAATTGAGACGGAAAGAAAGGGTTAACGAGCCTCCGTGATTTGGTATACACAGCGACGTTGACCTTGAATAATATGCTCTTGTCGTTCGATTAGATATTGATGACCAAGCAGTTTATTGAAGATATTAATTTCAGACTGGCAGAGTGAAGGGCAGCGTTTCGCGGCATGACAGATTGGACAGTGATTTTCCAGCAATCGATAGCCTTGTTCCGTTTTCTCAAGTTCAGCCATATAGCCCTCTTGCTCTCGTAATCGAGTGAGCGTAAGGAGTTTCTGCTCTAAAGTTGTACACTCATTAAGGTGGCTCTGGTAGTGATTAAGGGTTTTGTCTTCTCTACGATCAATGACTTTTTGCAGCCCCTCTTCACCGAAAAGATCGTGTACGGAATCGATAAAATTGATGGTCAATTCACCATGACTGTTAGTAAACTTGTTGTGACCGATTGAAGTGAGAGTCCAGTGGCGAGTGGGGCGGCCGACTTTGACTTTAACATCATGGAAAGCAATCAAACCTTCTTCCTCAAGGCTTTGAAGATGTTGACGAACCCCCATCGTGGTCATTTTTAGATCCGTCGAGAGCTTTTTGGCGGTGACCGATCCTTCACGCTTTAACGTATTAAGAATAATATCGACTGATTTCATAGTAGAGACTCCGTTCATCTCTCTTATTATGGGATGAGTTCAGTATATAAAGCAAACTCTTTACATAAAGAGTTTTATTAAATGGCAATAAAAAAACGCAGCTACTGCCACGCTTATTGTCGGTGATGAGCTAAAAAATTAGAGAATACGCTCTCTCACTTCAGCATCTTTACGATCTAAGTAGTGAGTCGATTTAATGCGTCGAATAGTACGACAACGACCACGGATTAGTAGCGTCTCTGTCGTAGCAATGTTTCCGTTACGAGTAATCCCTTCTAACAGATCGCCTTTGGTGATCCCTGTTGCGGCAAAAACCACATCATCACTGCGAGCCATATCAGACATCGTAAGTACTTTACGCGCTTCAACCCCCATCTCTAGGCAACGTTTCAGCTCTAATTCACCGTGTTGGCGGTTCTCTTCCGTATCCCCTTTTACTTCATGACGGGGCAACAGGCGACCCTGCATATCACCATCAAGGGCTCGAATAACAGCAGCGGAGACAACCCCCTCAGGCGCACCGCCGATGCAGTACATGACATCCACTTCACTGTCTGGCATACAGGTTAAAATAGAAGCAGCAACATCGCCATCTGGGAAGGCAAAGACACGAACGCCTAAGGCTTGCATTTTCGCAATAGTTTCATCGTGGCGAGGTTTTGCAAGTGTAGTAACCACTAGGGTGTCTAATGTTTTTCCAAGCGCTTTCGCTATCTTGTTTAAGTTCTCTTCTAACGAGAGGTTCAGATCAATGGCACCTTTTGCATCTGGGCCAACAACGAGTTTTTCCATGTACATATCCGGCGCTTTTAAAAAGCTACCTTTTTCACCTGCGGCCAGAACAGCAAGGGCATTAGACTGACCCATTGCGGTCATACGAGTGCCTTCAATAGGATCAACGGCGATATCAACCGCGTCGCCACCCACACCCACTTTTTCGCCAATATAAAGCATAGGCGCATCATCAATTTCACCTTCACCAATGACTATCTCGCCATCGATTTCAGTCTTATTTAGCAAAATACGCATCACTTCAACGGCATTGCCATCGGCTGCGTTTTTATCACCTCGGCCTAACCATTTGTAACCGGCTAACGCAGCCCCTTCTGTAACTCGAGAAAATGCCATTGCTAAATCGCGTTTCATGCTTGCTCCAAACCAGTTAAAAATCTATACAAATAACGATTTTTTGAAGTGAGTGCCTCAAAATTTGGCGCAAATACTATCACATCATCGAAGCAATCACAGCAGAATAGAAAACGATTGCTATTTTTCAGACGCTATTTAATTGTGTATTGTTGGAACGGTAACCATGAGGTTAACGGCGTGCGACAAGCTTGTTAATCGGCTTCAAAATGAGACCGGAGAAATAAAAAGTGCAGAATCGTATGAAAAACATTCGATTGACTCAAAAATTAACACAAGTAAGTGGCAGTCTACATTTGTAGAGGTAAAATAAGCGGCAGTTAGGTGCATTCGGTGCCCGATATCTCAAACATAACGAATAGGTGGCATAAGATGTCTTTGGAAATTTTAGAACAGCTTGAAGCTAAAGTACAAATGGCCGTAGATACCATTTCTCTTTTACAAATGGAAATTGAAGACTTAAAAGAGCAGAATGAAAACTTAGCAACTGAAGCCAATCAGTTAAAATCAAGTCGTGCGGAACTAGAGCAGAAAAACGAAGAGGTGCTCAAAGAGCAGCAAGCTTGGCAAGAGCGTATTCGCGGTCTGCTAGGAAAAATGGAAGACGTAGAATAAAAAAGAGCCATCAAGCTCTTTTTATTACGTACAGACTATTGAGTGAAGAGGGGGGAGTTACTCCTCTTCATATTCCAGCTCTAAGGCCTCTTGAGAGAGGATGATGCCTGTCGTGTCGGCGTAGATATAATCTTCAGGAATAAACGTTACCCCACCGAAGTTAACCGCAACATCAATTTCGCCCACTTCAGACTGAGTGGCACCAACAGGAATAGAAGCCAGTGCTTGTATACCAATATCAATTTGATCCAGCTCGTCTACTTCACGCACGCTACCGTAAACCACTAAGCCTTCCCAACCGTTATCTGCAGCAAGGGTAGCAATACTCGCATCGATAAGTGCACGACGCAGTGAGCCCCCACCATCAATCAAGAGAACACGACCTTCACCATCTTGTTCTAATACTGAGTTGATGACGCCATTATCTTCAAAACATTTGATGGAACTGACAACCCCTGCAAACGAAGAGCGGCCTCCGAAGCTGGTAAACATCGGTTCAACGACATCAACTTGATCCAAATAGATATCACACAGTTCTGAAGTATTGTATTCCATAGTCTCGCTTCTTTCATTGTCAGCAAATGAGTATAAAAAGTATTATAGCCACCACGTTAATGCAATGACCAAGCACAAAGAATTGATCTTTAAAACCGTTACGAGATCACAATGCCTACAGAGAAGAGTAAGTTAGTGATCAACGCGCATTTAACAATGGTGCCCATCATAGGTTTGATCGATTCGCCGTCAGGGGCTCGGTAGGTATCGATACCGTGTTTAATGAGTAATGGTAGCGCCAGTAAAAAGAGCCAACTGAAGAGAGTTTGTACTTCAAGGGCTGCAAACAGTGAAAATCCAACCACCGCGGTTATTAACAGTACCAAATGATACTGTCGGCCCCACTTAGGCCCCATTTTAACCACGAGAGTTAACTTGCCACACGCGGCATCATTATCAATATCACGTAGATTATTAATATTTAAGACGGCAGCTGCCAGTAACCCGCAAGAGAGGGCGGGGAGGATTATTGTCGGATTTAGGGTTCCAGTGTGCAGATAGTAGCTCCCTGCCACGCCGAGTAAACCGAAAAATATCAATACGGAAACATCCCCCATACCACGGTAACCGTATGGTTTGTTGCCGACCGTGTAGGTGATGGCGGCGACTATCGCTAAAATACCCAGAGCGATGAAACCAAGGATATCTTGCAAGTTATTGAACGCTAACATAACGAGGACGACACCACTCACAAGTGTCAGGATGATATTAACGATTAACGCTTTTTTCATGGTTGCCGCTGAGATCAACCCCGACTGCATGGCACGTTGTGGGCCTAAGCGCTCATCATTATCGGTCCCTTTTACTGCGTCACCGTAATCATTAGCCAGATTAGATAAGATCTGTAACAGGGTTGCAGTCAGTAGTGCTAATAGAGCAATCGAGAGGGAGAAGTGATGCTGCCAATAGGCGAGCGCACTGCCACTGGTGATTGACGCTAAAGCCAGAGGAAGCGTTTTAAGGCGGATTGCCCCGAGCCAGACTGATAGTGAAGTTGCTTTCATGAAGGTAATTAGTTAGCGAAATCGTACGTTATTATTCATGTTTTGTTACAGCAAGGCAAGTGCAGGGAGAGGAGAGCAAGTTGTTATTCACGTTGTAGTTAACAACTTGCTCAATATGGTGTTATAGAATGAAACGACTGAGATCTTCGTTTTCAACTAATTCACCGAGACAATCGGTTACGAAGGTTCTGTCTATCGTCACTTTTTGTCCGGACTTTTCAGAGGCGTTATAAGAGATCTCCTCCATCAAACGCTCCATTACCGTGTGTAAGCGTCGAGCACCAATATTTTCAGTGGTCTCATTCACTTTCCAAGCGGCTTCGGCAATTTGATCAATGCCATCTTCGGTGAAATCGATCTCCACCTGTTCGGTGGCCATTAATGCAATGTGCTGCTCAGTGAGCGAGGCATTAGGTTCCGTTAAAATACGTTTAAAGTCATGACTGCTTAATGCTTCTAACTCTACACGGATCGGTAAGCGCCCTTGTAACTCAGGGATAAGGTCAGACGGTTTCGCCACTTGGAAAGCACCTGAAGTAATAAACAGAATATGGTCCGTTTTTACCATGCCATGCTTAGTGGAGACAGTGCTGCCTTCAATAAGAGGAAGCAGATCTCTCTGCACACCTTCACGTGAGACATCTGGGCCTGATGAGTCACCACGTTTACAGATTTTATCAATCTCATCGATGAAAACGATGCCGTTATTTTCAACATTGAAGATCGCTTGCTCTTTCAGCTCTTCTTGGTTCACCAGTTTCGCCGCTTCCTCTTCAGAAAGGGCCTTTAACGCATCTTTGATTTTCATTTTGCGTTTTTTAGTCGTGTTGTTCCCAGATAGGTTCTGGAACATGCCTTGAAGTTGGTTGGTCATCTCCTCCATACCTGGAGGCGCCATGATCTCAACACCGACTTGCGGGGCTGCGACATCCACTTCGATCTCTTTATCGTCTAATTTCCCTTCACGCAGCTTCTTGCGGAACGTTTGACGAGTGTTCGATGCTGGAGCGGCTTCAGACTCATCTTGTCCCCAAGAGTCACGAGCTGGCGGTAGCAAAACATCCAGTACACGCTCTTCGGCATTCTCTTCAGCCAGACGAGTAAATTGTTTCATCGCTTGCTGATGAGTTAACTTCATTGAAACGTCCATCAGATCGCGGATGATGGTTTCTACCTCTTTACCGACGTAGCCTACTTCGGTAAATTTAGTGGCTTCAACTTTAATAAAGGGAGCATTGGCAAGACGTGCCAGTCTGCGGGCAATTTCGGTTTTACCCACACCCGTCGGACCAATCATTAGAATATTCTTTGGGGTCACTTCTGCACGTAAGTTGTCGTTAAGTTGCATACGGCGCCAGCGGTTACGCAGAGCAATAGCCACCGCACGTTTTGCTTTATCTTGGCCGATGATGTGGCTGTCTAGCTCGTGTACAATCTCACGGGGAGTCATATCAGACATAGTTAAACCCTATTACTTTTCAGAACCGTCGAGCTCTTCGACAGTATGATGATGGTTAGTGAAGACGCAGATATCACCCGCAATGTTGAGTGACTTTTCCGCAATGGTTCTTGCGTCTAAATCGGTATTTTCAAGAAGTGCCGTTGCGGCGGCTTGAGCAAAGTTGCCCCCAGAGCCAATCGCAATAAGATCATTTTCAGGCTGAACCACATCGCCATTACCTGTAATGATCAATGAGGCCGTTTCATCCGCGACTGCTAGCAGTGCTTCTAGTTTTCTTAAAGCGCGATCACTTCGCCAGTCTTTGGCTAATTCAACCGCAGCTTTGGTAAGGTGGCCTTGATGCATTTCGAGTTTACGCTCAAAGCGTTCGAACAGGGTGAAGGCATCAGCAGTACCACCGGCAAAACCCGCCAGTACTTTATTGTTGTAGAGACGGCGAACTTTTTTAGCATTGCCTTTCATTACGGTGTTGCCTAATGATACTTGGCCATCACCTGCGATAACGACTTTGTCGCCACGGCGTACAGATACGATTGTAGTCACGGATAAAACCTCTTAATTGGCTCTGCTCTGTCTAGATAGAGTCATAGACTTGTTATTCTTTATTATTTGGGGATAGAGAGAGGCGATTTCAAGAGCCAGCAGGCGCTGACTCTCGATTTGATGTCGATTATTGATCTTTCCAGATGGCACAAGGCTCAATTTTTGCGCGCTGTAAGGTGTGGCGATCTTTTTCAGCCTGTCGTTTGTACTCATAAGGGCCTAATACCACACGATACCAAGAGCTTCCTTCTTTACGTCGAACATCACTGGTTAAGCCTTGAAAGGCGATACTCACTTTACGGCTCTCTGCTTGCGCTTTGGTTTTGTATGCGCCGCACTGCATGATGTAAGGAACGGCTGATTTCTCAAGTTCGTTCTGCTTCACTTCGACCACTCGTTCAGGAAGATCTTTTTTGTAATCCCACTTCTCTTCAGGAGGAGGCGGAAGATCTTTTTTAGGGGCTACAGGTTTGGGTTTAACGGCTGGAGTGGTCACCATCGGTGCGCTAATATCTGGTTCAGGGTCGTTACTTAATAGATATAAACCATAGCCAAATACACCAATGAGAAGAGCCGCAATAATGGCAGTTTTCAACGGGAAAGCGGGTGCTTTATTACTTTTCTTTTTGGTCGTTTTTTTGCTTCGACCGCGTTTTACATAATCTCTATTGGCCACGACATTTACTTATGTTAGATAAAAGAGGGTGAATCTGTATGGTAATCAGTTGCACTAAGTCTGGCTAGCCTTAGTGCAAAATTGTGGACAATAAATCAAATTACACAACAGAGTTTGCTCAATATTAACACTTAGGAGGCGCAGTGCTCTCTCTGATGGTTAATGTCGCATCTAACAGACGAGAACCAATTTGCACTTCTCTGCCTTTTAGGCGCTCAAGCAGCATCAGCATCGATTGACGACCAATCTCATATCGAGGTTGAGAAACGGTTGTTAGTGGAGGATCGTAATATTGTGAGAATTGAATATCATCAAAACCGATAATAGAGAGATCTTGAGGAATACGAAGTCCCATCTTTTTCGCTTGATGTATTGCACCAATCGCCATTACGTCATTATGACAAAAAATGGCCGTTGGGGTCTCTGGCAGGGCCATTAATCGAGTTAATGCTGTTGAGCCAGATTCAAAACTAAAGTCACCGAAAGCCGTATAGGTTGGGTTCATCGTAACACCACCGCGACGCAGTGCTTGTTGGTACCCTTGATGGCGGAAGTGACAGAGGGTTGCTTGCTCCGGGCCCGATATTTGAGCAATCTGCTTATGGCCAATCTGGGTTAAATAGTTAACCGCTTCAAAGGCGGCGGTTAAGTTATCGATATGAACCGTGGGCAGCTCTAGTTCTGGAGAGTATTCACAAGCCATCACCATAGGAGGTAAGTTTTTCTGTTCCTGTTTACTGACATCAAAAGGTAAATCGGTGCCGAGTAACAGCATACCATCGACTTGCTTTGTGAAGAGTAAGTTAACAAAAGAGTCTTCACGCTTCTTCTGTTGGCGACTGTCCCCTAGTAGAACGATATAGCCGTTCTCCATAGCGGCTTCTTCTATGCCTTTGATGATTTCAGTAAAGTAGGGGTCACAAATATCAGGGACAATAGCCACAACAGTTTTAGACTCATTGCGACGTAAATTACGCGCAAATGAGTTTGGGGAATATCCGGATTCAATGACCGCCTCTTCCACTCGTTTTCTGGTGGTAATGGATACTTTTTCTGGATTCATCAACGCTCTAGAAACCGTCGCGGTTGATACTTCAGCCAGTAAAGCAACATCCTTCATTGTCGCCATGCTATATACTCCCTAATATTTTGGTTTGCATTATGTTCTATCTTCCTGGTAGTCACAAATTCAATGCAAATAATGAGGTCAAAATTACCAATTCAATCTTATTYTCTAATGTAACGATTAAATACAGTGGTCATAACAGAACTCGCACTGTAAATGAGATATATGTCACGTAAATGTGAATTACATGCATGTTGATACATTGTTTAACTTAAATCCTGCGGCTCAATATCGATAGACCAACGCACACTTTTTGCTAATGGTAACAGTTGAATAGCGGGTTTTGCACTTCTTAAGAGTGTCTGCATCACTTTGCGATTAGGGGCTTGTAACAGCAGCTGCCATCGGTATTTTCCGGCGCGTTTGGCCAGTGGTGCTGGGGTTGGCCCTAACACAGGGGTAAATTGGTCATACACAGGGTTACTTTCTAAAATGCCTCTAATTTGACGAAGAAACTCTTCAACCATTTGATTATTATTAGCTTCTGCCCTAAATAACGTTAAAAATGTGTAGGGGGGCAGCATCGCCTGTTGCCGCTCTAGTAGAGCCGTCTTAGCAAATGCGCCGTACCCTTTGTGCAGCAGTGATTGCAGCAGCTGATGCTCTGGATGGTGAGTTTGCAGTAAAACCTCACCGGGTTTACTGGCTCGCCCGGCTCGCCCTGCCACTTGAATAAAGAGCTGGGCTAGGCGCTCTGGTGCTCGAAAGTCACTGCTAAATAGAGAACTGTCCACATCAATCAAGCCCACTAGGGTGACATTCGGGAAGTGATGCCCTTTAGCTAACATTTGTGTACCGATAAGGATCTGGTACTCCCCCCGCTTTATCGACTCTAAGTAGTTTTCTAGGCTCCCTTTCTTTCGAGTGCTATCACGATCAATACGGATGGTTTTGAACTCAGGGAACAGTTGATTGAGTTGAGTTTCTAGTTGCTCAGTCCCGACACCGACAGAGATCAACTGAGTGGAACCACACCCATGACACTGATGCATGATGGGCTGTTGTGATCCGCAGTGATGGCAACGTATTTCACTGCTGTGCTGGTGGAAGGTGTAGAAGGCATCACAACGTTTGCACTCGGCCATCCAGCCACATTCATGACACATCAATGCTGGTGAGTAACCTCGGCGATTAAGAAACAGAATGACTTGATTGCCTTCGGTGAGATGCTTCCTCATTTGAGCGATCATCGGTGCAGATAGGCCACTTTCAAGGTAGAGACCTTTGACATCTAATACACCATGTTTCGCGGGGTTAGCGTGCCCCGCCCTGCGTGTCAGAGTTAAGTGGTGGTACTTTCCGGTCTTGGCATTATGTAGAGTCTCTAATGCCGGGGTCGCTGAACCTAAGACAATGGGAATGTTGTCTAGATTGGCTCGCATTACCGCTAAGTCTCTGGCGTGGTAACGCATGCTATCTTGCTGTTTATAAGAAGCGTCATGCTCTTCATCAACAATAATAATGCCTAGATCGTTAAATGGGGTGAAGAGTGCAGAGCGAGTACCGATAATAATGCCAGCGTGTTTATCTTTTGCACTGAGCCATGCATTCAGCCTCTCGGTATCATTAAGGCCGGAGTGAATGCTCTCTACTGGAACATTAAAACGGCGTTTAAAGCGATTGATGGTTTGAGGGGTTAATCCAATTTCAGGAACCAATACCAAGGCTTGTTTCCCTTTCCGAAGTACCGGTTCAATTAAATTGAGGTAGACTTCCGTTTTGCCTGAACCTGTCACGCCTTCTAATAGGTAGCAACCAAACTCTGGATTGGCATTCACAGAGGCGACAGCAATGGCTTGTTCCTCATTTAGCTGAGGTTTCTCTTCAGTCACACTGAATGATGAGTGCCAGCATTGTTGCTGTTTTTGCACTTGTCGCTCTTCAATCCACTGTTTCTTTTGTAACGCTTTTAACGTAGCGGAACTGATCTCCTGTGACAGAAGCTGCTCATGAGGCTGAGAGCAGAGATGTAACAGTGAGAGGACTTTGGCCTGTTTTGGTGCGCGAGTGAGCGAACTGATATTCTGGTTTTTGCCCAGTTCGGTAAGGTGCCATTCGCGCAGAGTATCGAAACTGGCCGCTTTACCTTTACGGAGCCAAGCAGGCATCGCATTGGCGAGCGTATCACCAAGAGGGTATTGGTAATATTCACTGCTCCAAGTTAACAGGCTATAGAGTGAACTCGGCCATAATGGCGTGTTATCTAAAACTTGGGTGAGCGGTTTTAGCTTCTCAAAACTGAAATCAGAGAAGTTGGATAGGCGCACTACAATACCAACCAGCTGTTGTCGGCCAAAACCTACTTTCACTCTTCCTCCAACCACTGGAAATTGGTCTGGCTTTATTTTGTAGTCAAAACAGCGATCTAATGGCACGGGTAAGGCGACATGAGCAACCGTATTTTTCTCAGAAGTGTTTTTATCAGATGCGATGACCAAGCTTCACCAGATGTTTTTAGCGGTAATAAAGAGAGGGTAGCTTATCATAAATCCTCGACTTGAAAATTTAACTTATCGAAGAGGTTGATCCTTGCGCAATGTTTCATTATGATACGCCGCCTTACTTAGTGTAATTAATCTACACTCGGTGATGACATAACTATTTTATTTATTACGTGTGGTGTTCGGCTTAGAATCGAATGGCGACACGGCCTAATTGAGGTTTTCCCCATGAAAACAGGTATCCACCCAGAATACACTTCAGTAGCAGCAAAATGCTCTTGTGGTAATGAGTTTGAATTCAACTCAACACTAGCTAAAGACACCATCAACCTAGACGTATGTGACAAATGTCACCCGTTCTACACTGGTAAGCAACGTATCGTTGATACTGGCGGCCGTGTTGATCGTTTCAACAAGCGTTTTGGTGCAATCGGTTCTAAAAAATAATTTAGTTCTTATGCCCAATAAAAAAGAGGTGCACAATGTGCGCCTTTTTTGTGCCTGTAAAACAATTTTTGACTCTTTCTGTAAACAATATAAACTAAAATTGTAAACAATGTGTATAAAGTGGTTTAAAAAATAAATACAAATATTAAACCTGTGGCTAGGAACTTAGCCGTATATCAATTACTATTTTATTCAAATCACAATAACTCGACCTATGGGTAACAAAATGTCTGAAGATTTTCGTCAACAAGCTCTTGATTATCATGCTCTTCCTGTACCAGGGAAAATTGCTGTTGGTTTAACAAAACCTGCAGATACTGCTGAAGATTTGGCTCTAGCATACAGTCCAGGTGTCGCGGAACCTGTACGTGAAATTGCTCAAAATGCTGATAATGTTTACAAATACACGGCGAAAGGCAACATGGTCGCAGTTATTTCAAATGGTACCGCTATTCTAGGGTTAGGGAATCTAGGGCCTCTAGCATCTAAACCTGTCATGGAAGGTAAGTCTTTACTGTTTAAGCGTTTCGCAGGTCTAGATTCAATCGATATTGAAGTAAAACACCGCACGATTGATGAGTTTGTTGATACCGTAGCTAATATTGCAGATACGTTTGGTGGCATTAATTTAGAAGATATCAAAGCACCAGATTGTTTTGAAATTGAACGTCGTCTGATTGAACGTTGTGATGTGCCTGTCTTTCACGATGATCAACATGGCACCGCGATTGTTACCGCTGCAGGCATGTTAAATGCGCTGGATCTACAAGGCAAAGAGTTAAGTGAGTCAACGATTGTCTGTTTAGGCGCGGGCGCGGCTGCAACAGCATGTATGGAGATGTTGATCATGTGTGGTGCTCAACGTGAAAAAATCTACATGTTAGATCGTAAAGGGGTGATTCACACTCGCCGTGAAGAGCTGAATGAATATAAGCAAAAATTTGCTAACAATACCGATAAACGTACTCTTGAAGATGTTATCGAAGGCGCAGATATCTTCTTAGGGGTATCTGGTCCAGATCTTCTTCCTGCAGAAGCGCTTAAGTTGATGGCAGAGAAACCGGTAGTCTTTGCATGTTCAAATCCAGATCCTGAGATCAAACCTGAATTGGCTCATGAAGTACGTAACGACATCATCATGGGAACGGGTCGCTCTGATTACCCTAACCAAGTGAATAACGTACTTTGTTTCCCATTCATCTTCCGTGGTGCACTTGATGTACGTGCCAGTGTGATTAATGATGAGATGAAGCTAGCAGCGGTTCACGCGATTCGTGAATTGGCAAAAGAGCCTGTTCCACAGTCGGTACTAATCGCATCGGGTGACAGTTCACTCGAGTTTGGTCCTGAGTATATTATTCCAAAACCTATGGACCCTCGTTTACTGCCAAGAGTCGCAAAAGCGGTCGCACAAGCGGCGGTTGATTCAGGCGTTGCACGTATTGATATGCCTGAGAACTATCTAGAGAGCTAAAACATCTCGTATTAAAAAAGCCCCAACTTCTATAAGAGAAGTTGGGGCTTTTTGTTTGGTATTTAAAACCGTGTGATTATACGGAGATATTACTCTTCGTCGTTGAAGTCTTCGATTTCGATCCCCATCGCGGTCATCATCGCTTTGGCTTCAGTAGGGATGTCATCCGGACGATCTTTTCTTAAGTCGTCATCTGTTGGTAAAGGCTGACCAGTATAAGCGTGCAAGAAAGCTTCGCATAAAAGTTCGCTATTAGTGGCATGACGGATATTGTTCACTTGGCGACGAGTGCGCTCATCAGTCAGTATTTTTAATACCTTCATAGGAATTGAAACTGTAATTTTTTTTACTTGCTCACTTTTTTTACCGTGTTCGGCGTAAGGGCTTAAGTATTCGCCATTCCAATCTGCCATTTTTTACCTTTACCTGGTGTTAATTGTGGAGGATAGATAACCGTTTATTAGCCTAAAGGGTTATGCAACAAAATTAAAGCGATTTTAGCGGGATTTACCGCCACATGCAAAGACATATAGACGTCCAGAAGTGTTGACGTCTTGTTTCGCTGGGTTTAGAATGTCTTTAGGTTTGGTATTTTAGCATTAAAAGGGAAAGGAAAGTTATGCGAAACAAGAAAACCGCAACGATTTCAGTTCGAACTGGTATTGAGTCCGACTCGCAGCATAATGCTGTGGTTCCACCGATATATCTTTCAACCAATTATAGCTTTCCTGAATTTGGTGATGTTCCTGAATATGATTACGCTCGTAGTGGTAATCCGACTCGAACACAACTCGAAACCGCCTTAGCGAAGCTAGAATCTGGCGCAGGCGCTGTAGTCACCAACTGCGGCATGGCGGCACTGAACCTACTGGTTTCGGCAAAGTTGGGCCCAGATGATCTTATTGTCGCACCACATGATTGCTATGGTGGGACGTACCGACTGTTTGATTCACGTGCGCGAAAAGGGGATTTCAACACACTTTTTATCGACCAATCTGACCCTATCGCTTTAGAAAAAACACTCGCATTAAAACCCGCGCTGATCCTTCTTGAAACCCCCTCTAATCCGCTGCTTCGTGTGGTAGACATTACCGATATTTGTCAAAAAGCGAAATTGATAGGGGCGCAAGTCGCTGTAGATAACACGTTTCTCTCTCCCGTTTTACAGCAACCTCTCACATTAGGTGCTGATTTTGTGATCCACTCAACCACTAAGTACATTAATGGTCACTCTGATGTGGTTGGAGGCGTTATCATTGCCAAAGATGAAACCGATGCGACCGATTTGGCGTGGTGGGGAAATTGCATTGGTTCAACAGGGACTGCATTTGATAGTTATTTAACGCTGCGAGGCATTCGCACCTTGAGTGCCAGAATGCGTGTGCATGAAGAGAATTCAATGGAAATTCTTGAGTGCTTAAAAAATCAGTCGTTAGTCGGTACAATCTATCATCCAAGTCTACCTGAGCACCCTGGACATGAGATTGCAAAACGCCAACAGTCTGGTTTTGGAGCGATGTTAAGTTTTGAGCTAAACGGCAGCTTAGAGCGATTAAAAGTGTTTGTATCAGCTCTTCAACTTTTCTCACTAGCAGAGTCATTAGGAGGGGTGGAGAGTTTGATTGCCCACCCTGGCAGTATGACGCATCGCGCAATGTCAGATGAAGCACAAGCAGAAGCTGGGTTAAACCCAACGTTATTACGCCTGTCTGTTGGAATAGAGGATAGTAGAGATTTGATTGAAGATTTAGAACAAGCGTTTATTAAAGCGGCGGAGGTTGCTTAAATGCCAAGCTCCATTTTAGACAGTACTTTGATTGCGTCTGGACAGAAACAACTGCACAAATTTGGTGGAAGCAGCTTAGCGAACCCTGAGTGTTATCGCCGTGTCTGTAATATATTAAAAGAGTACTCCGGTCCAAATGATTTGATTGTGGTATCCGCTGCTGGCAATACGACCAACCGAATTTTAGAGTGGTTAGCCTACTTGGATAAAGATGGGCGTCTTGCTCATGAGAGTTTGCAATCACTGAAGCAGTATCAGAGCTCATTAATTGAAGATCTGTTACCTTCAGACGTAGCAGTGCCTCTTTTGGAGACACTGGCGCAAGAGATGACAGCGCTCAATAGCTACACGTCACCGTTAAGTGAATCTGAAAAGTCAGACGCATTGGGTCATGGTGAGGTGTGGTCTTCTCGTTTGTTAGCTGCTTTATTGAACCACTCAGACATGCAAGCGATCCCAGTGGACTCTCGTCTGTTTTTACGGGCAGAGCGAGCAGCGCAGCCAGAAGTTGAGCACTCCCGTTCGTGGCCCTTGATTCAAGAGGCATTGGCACAACACAGCAATCGACGTATTGTGATTACCGGGTTTATGGCTCGTGATGTTCACGGCGAGACCGTTCTGCTTGGGCGAAATGGATCCGACTATTCAGCCACTGTAATAGGGGCCTTGGCAGAAGTGAGCCGAGTGACCATTTGGAGTGATGTCGCTGGTGTCTATAGTGCTGATCCACGTAAAGTTTCTGATGCCTGCTTGTTGCCTTTGCTTCGTTTAGATGAAGCCAGTGAATTAGCTAGATTGGCCGCCCCAGTGCTGCACAGCCGGACGTTGCAGCCAGTTGCGCAGAGTTCGATTGATCTTAACTTACGCTGCAGTTATCAACCGGAAGCTGGCTCAACACGCGTCGAACGTGTATTGGCGTCAGGTCGCGGAGCTAAAATTGTTACCTCATTGGATGATGTGTTTATCATTCAGCTCAATTTAGGCCACAGCCACGACTTTGAACGGTTACAAGAACAAGTATTGAGAGTATTAGCGCGAGAGCAACTTCAGCCTTTAGCTATGGAGTCGCAGCCAGATCAAGACAGACTGGTCTTAGCCTATACCGCTGAAATTGTGAATGAAGCACTGAGTGTCCTACAAGATGCGGCTATCGAAGCGGAGATCAAACTCAAAGAGGGTTACTCAATGGTTGCTGCTGTTGGGGCTGGGGTTGTGAGTAACCCAATTCACAGTCACGGCTTCTATCACCAACTGAAAAGTAAACCTGTTGAGTTTGTGTGTGAGTCTGAGTCCGGACTGAGTCTGGTAGCAATTTTACGCAAAACCAATACATCCAGTTTGATTACCGCAATACACAGTAGCCTGTTCCAAGCTCAAAAGAGAGTGGGTGTTGTGCTGTGTGGTAAAGGGAATATCGGCAGCAGCTGGTTACACCTTTTTGAAAGAGAGCGAGCGGAACTTGAAAAGCGTCAAGGGATGCAGTTTGCACTCATTGCCGTGGTATCGAGTGATCAATACTGGCTTAATATGGGGGGCATTAACCCAAGCGAAGCGTTAACGAACTTCAAAGATGAAGCGATTGAACACCGTTCTGGCGAGTGGCTTGATAAGCTCTATCATCAACAAGAGTACGATGAAGTTGTGCTGTTGGATGTGACAGCCAGTGCTGAACTGTCGGCACAATATGCTAAATTTGCCGAGTATGGTCTTCATCTTATCTCAGCCAATAAAGTGGCGGGCTCTGCGCCTAGCCATGAATATTACCGAGTGCAAGACGCCTTTGCGAAAACCGGAAGACACTGGTTATATAATGCCACGGTTGGTGCGGGTCTGCCGATCAATCATGCGGTGAGAGATCTGCGTGAAAGTGGTGATACCATTATCGCTATTTCAGGCATCTTCTCTGGTACCTTGTCATGGTTGTTCCAACAGTTTGATGGGCAAGTTCCTTTTACTCACCTTATCGACATGGCGTGGCAGCAAGGACTCACCGAACCGGATCCAAGATCGGATTTAGACGGTTCAGATGTGATGCGAAAGTTGGTGATTCTGGCTCGAGAGTCTGGTTTTAAAATTGAACCTGAGCAGGTGAAAGTGGAATCGTTAGTTCCTGACTCGTTGCTTAGTGTGTCACTCGATGACTTCTTAGAGCAAGGCGATGTTCTGAATGAGATTCTATGCGAACGTTTAGAGCGTGCTAAGCGAGACGATAAAGTGCTGCGTTATGTTGCACGTCTATCTAAAGAGGGGAAAGCTAGCGTGGGAATAGAGGCGCTTCCTACTGAACATCCACTGGCTAACTTACTGCCTTGCGATAATATTTTTGCTATTGAAAGCCGATGGTATCGCGATAACCCGTTGGTTATTCAAGGTCCAGGTGCAGGTAAAGAGGTCACGGCAGGCGCTCTGCAATCAGACCTTAATCGTCTGGCCAGCCTACTATAATCTACGTTCACTTCTGAACCCAACAAAGCAGAGTCTTCTTAGGCTCTGCTTTTTCATTTCGACAAATTCCAGCTATATTTTATAAATAGGATGCCGTGTGTTTTGGCTCTATGAATATCCTTTATTATTAAGTTGAATAAAATTCATGTTTATAAACTTGACAATGATCATTATAAAAGACATTCTGTAGACATGTAGCGGTTTAGACGTCTATACGGTTGTTTGCTCCAGTTACCTTTTTTGATTATATTTTTATTGTGGTGATTTCCACTGGACGGGAGTTAAATATGGCATATTCACACGCGAGTCACCTCGATTCGCTTAACCAAAACATTGCTGAGTTAGGCGATAACATCAATGTGTCATTTGAGTTCTTCCCACCAAGTTCCGAGAAGATGGAAGAGACGCTGTGGAGTTCAATCCACCGACTAAAATCACTCAAGCCTAAATTTGTTTCAGTCACTTACGGTGCAAACTCTGGTGAGCGTGATCGCACACACTCCATTATTAAAGAGATCAAAGACCAAACGGGTTTGATTGCTGCACCTCACTTAACCTGCATCGATGCGTCAAAAGATGAATTAACATCCATTGCGAAAGATTATTGGAATAACGGCATTCGTAATATCGTTGCGTTGCGTGGCGATTTACCCCCTAACAGTGGCAAGCCTGAAATGTATGCAACAGATCTGGTTGAGTTGTTAAAAAAAGAGGCTGATTTTGATATCTCAGTGGCTGCGTATCCAGAAGTGCACCCTGAAGCAAAAAGTGCTCAAGCAGATCTGCTTAACCTTAAACGTAAAGTTGATGCGGGAGCGAACCGCGCTATTACTCAGTTTTTCTTTGATGTAGAGAGCTACCTAAGATTCAGAGACCGCTGTGTTGCCGCAGGCATTGATGTAGAAATCATTCCGGGAATTCTTCCGGTATCAAACTTTCAGCAGGCAAATCGATTTGCCAAAATGACCAACGTGAAAGTACCAGGTTGGATGGCGAATCAGTTTGCTGGATTAGATGACGATCCAGTAACTAGGCAGATGGTTGGAGCGAGTCAAGCTATTGATATGATTAGAGTGCTTAGCCGAGAAGGGGTAAAGGATTTTCACTTCTATACTCTGAACCGTGCTGAAATGACTTACGCAATGTGTCATACCTTAGGTGTGAGACCACAAGGCTAAAAAACAGACATAAAAAAGCCGTGAACATTAAGGTCACGGCTTTTTTCTATCAGATATCGCTATTCGAATGAAATCTCAATGTGGGCATTACCCCACTCGGTTTCAAAAGGCATGATAATAATTGCGCCTTTACATTTATGGCTAATAGTGTGGCCACGACCCGAAACAACAATCGGTGTTGCCATATCAAAATCATAACCTGATTCCGATAAAATTCTCTTCGCCCCGCCAGCCACCATATTGGTGATTTCGCCAACCATGTCAGAAATCTCTTCGTTAATGGCTTTCGGTCTTTCACCTAGCATTTTCTCCATGACCTCTAAAGCTAGCCCCTCTTCAAAACTGATGGACATAGAGCCCGCCACTTTTGGGCCAACCATACCAATCAATCCAGAGACGTCGCCACGAGCAACTTCATCTTTTTTTACTCTTGGCTTTTGTGGAGTGAGATCCATAGTCGCCATGGTTTTCAGTACATTCAATAATGATACTAAAAACGGATTTACAAATTCAGCACGCATAATAGTAGTAATTATTCCCTTTCAAACCGTTAACTATGCTCTATTTTTGGCACTTTCTACACACGCCATGGGTTTCCATCACGTGGCTTTTAACGGTAAATTCAAATTTATCAGCATTGATTTTTAAACGCTGAGTTAACTCTTTATCATGTATCTCTTCCACATTACCACATTTATCACAAATGAGCAGTTGAGAGCAGTGTTCATTCTCGCCAATTACACAGCAAGAAACAAAGCTATTAGTCGACTCCACACGATGGATAAACCCCTGAGCTAACAGGAAATCTAACGCGCGATAAATCGTAGGTGGTTTTGCTTTTGGTTCAGTTTCTCTTAATTTATCAAGGAGATCATAAGCACTGATAGAACCTTGATGAAATAGGATTAACTCTAAAACATGTAAGCGTTGAGGTGTGAGTCTAACGCCACGTTGATGGCAGATTTGCTCAACTTTATTTAATAGTGATTTATCCACGAAATCTGAGTTCTTCAATCAACGAATTAGTGAGCGATTCTACCACAATCAGTATCAATTAATCACTAATAGCGAATTAGAGTTAAGGGTATTAATAAATCGCGAACTGGATCACTCTATTTTATTTTCTCCGCAAGCTCTTTGCTTCTATATAACCCTAGATACATTGTAAAAACGAGCACGAGTATTTTTCGGCTGTTGCATTGCAATTGTTGACATTGTTGTCAATACTCAAATGACTAAGCAGTGAGTGGCAATGCAATTGGATGCATTGAGTCGGTTGGTAAACTATTGTTTTAAGGGGCCATATGTGAAATCAATATCTTCGAAGCTGTTATTAATTCCTGTTCTGTTTAGTTTGGCAATGTTGGTGGTTAATTATAATAATTGGTTAACGTCAAATGAGGTTATGGCTAGTTTTAGCTCTGTTTACGAAGATAGGGTTGTACCATTAGCTAGCTTGAAAGAGATCTCAGACTTATATGCAGTGAATATTATCGATGCAGCGAATAAAAAACATGTTGGTTTAATATCTTATCAAGACTTCAAGGCAGGCGTTCTAGATTCTTTAGAGAAGGCGGAAGGGATATTTGAGGCTTACATGCAAACCAAACTCACAACAAATGAAGAAGAGCTAGCTTTGATACTGAAAGGTAAAATTAATGGATTGAATGCTCAATTACCAATGATTATCGATGAATACGAGTCATCAAAAATTGATGACTTTGCTCTAATCAAACAGATGTATTTGTTGATAGATGATCTAGGTGAAGTGTTGTCCAAGTTGATTTCACTTCAATTAGAAGAAGCCAACGTTGAGCTTAATAGGTCTGAGGCTGCCTTAGATAAAGCAAATACATTAGGAGGTGTTTTTTTATTGATTTCTGCTCTATTTCTCTCTTTTTTGTCTGCGTATTTAGTGCGTAGAGAGCTCCGAAATTTGCCTACCATTCTGAAGTGGCTTGAGGAGTTATCTAAGGGGCAGCTATATCAGCCTCAAACAAAAGTGTCCAATAACGAGTTAGATTTTATTGCCAACTCTTTAGCTGAGTTATCAAATAAACTGTCAATGGTCACTCTTGAAAGTCAGCACAAAATGGAATCACTCTCTTCAAAGCAAAAAGAAATTGATAGCTCAATCGATAAAAACAAAACTAATTCCCTTGAAGAGATGTCTTCAGTAGAGCAAGTTGCAACGGCAGCGACAGAGCTCTCCTCAACCGCTAGCGATGTTGCTATTAATGCTGCGCGTGCTGAAGAAGCCGTCTTAGAGGCGACAAAAATAATTTCTTCTAGCCAAGAAGTGCTGATGAAATCTAATGACACAACAAAACAAGTCAATACATCAATCCGTGATGCGCAGCAGTTGGTCAATACATTAAGAGAGCACTCAGAAACAATCAGCTCTGTGGTTGATGTTATCAATAGTATTTCAGAACAAACCAACCTATTAGCATTGAATGCAGCCATAGAAGCGGCAAGAGCTGGAGAACAAGGGAGAGGCTTTGCCGTTGTTGCTGACGAAGTTAGGGCTTTAGCTGCAAAAACCCAACAGTCTACCGTTGATATTCAAGCTATTGTTACTTTGCTTCAAGAGCAATCCAAACAAGCTGATGATTCAATGACAAGGAATGTGGAATTAACGGGCAAGACACAACTAGCCACCGCTGAACTTACAGAATCTTTTAAATATGTTTCGGAGAAGGTGTCAGCCATTTCGGATGTGAACTCAATTGTCTCTACAGCGGCAGAAGAACAAAGTGCAGTAACGGTAGATATTTCAAAGCAATTAGAGGAGATCAATCAACTTGTTCAAAGTAATCTGAGTGGCATTGAGGATACCAACCAAGCAAACCGCGCGATCAATGAGTTGACTGAACAATTAAGCGCAGAGCTTGCCTTTTTTAAGGTTACCCATCAAGAGAAATCATTGAGATAGATCTGTCGCTACTCATCGTTTCATAATGGTGTGAGTTGCGACTTTTTTCTGAACGTTTTAGATTCACGGTGTATAATTCGCGAATTATTAAATGATGAGAGTCATTTAGAACTGTGCGTTACCGTGTTTGAAATGAGGTCTATTAGTGTCAAAGCTAGAAAATACAAGTAATTACCCTATGCAGCGCTTCAGCGTTGCCCCGATGCTAGATTGGACATACATTCTAGCTGTATAAGGCTTACGGGTAACCTAGGGGGACTAGAGGTAGACCATTTAACTTTTTGTCCTAACTAGATTATAGATTGATAACGTAACGCTTCCTATAACTTCTTATTTTTTGTAAACTTACCAACCCTTTTAATCCATTTAAATTTTGAGAGTTCTAGTTAATGAATGCAACCCTATCATTAGAAGAAGTTCAGCAAGCTTTGTTTTCTTTTAGTGCTAAGCAGAGCAGTGAAAGGCTTCCTATGAACGTTTCTCTTAAGATTGATGATGGTGATGATGAAGTAAAAAAGGATCTTCAAAGGTTAATAGAAGAAGGGAAAATCCTCTGGAACTATAATATGAAGTCACAGATAGGATTTAATCCTGCGTCTAACCCTGACCATTTAATTAGATGTGTTGCATATTACGGTAATAAAGAGATGGAGTATTACTGTGTTGGTTACGTTCTTGGTTGCGTAAACAAAGACGGTGATGCAATGGAAATTGATTTTATCGAAAAAAGAAGCGATGCAAGTGAAGATCTTCGTTCAAAGTTCTTACCAATAATTGTTGACGCGTTCGCGACCTATGGGTTATATCTAAATAGTAGAGAATTAGCTAATATAAATAAATTGGTATTAGTGGGACCTGTTGAAGAGGTTTTAAGCTACTATAAAAGAAAGGGATTTAATTTTTCTGAAGACTACAAAGGGACTACTGCTATGATAATGGATAAATTTACTGGATAAAAAACCAATTGAAAAAAAAAGCAGTGTATATATAATACAC
>NZ_JAKJSQ010000020.1:0-58310 GCF_050337105.1 Aliivibrio kagoshimensis | reverse complement strand
ATATATAAGAGTCTTTGATATGGCTAATTTCATTTTACTGGAATTAGCCATTACTATTTTTAAATCACTCGAGAGAATTGTTGCTGACGAGCTCTGTCTCTTAAGTATTTATCAAAGCACATACAGATATTACGAATTAACAGACGTCCGCGCAAAGTCACTTCAATCACTCCATCTTCAACCGTTACCAATTCGTCATTAATAAAAGTTTGTAGTAATTGAATATCTTCTGCAAAGTACTCCATAAAATTGAGGTTAAACTCAGTTTCAATGTCCTTTGTATCTAACTTAAAGTTACAGATAAGCTGCTTGATGACCTCTCTTCTAAGAAGGTCATCCGCATCCAACGCCACCCCTTTCCACAACGCATGACGCTGCTCTTCTACGGTGGCGTAGTAATGTTTTAGCTCTTTTTGGTTCTGAGCATAACTGTCTCCCATCATTGAGATAGCAGAGACACCCATACCTAATAGATCACACTCACCTTGGGTGGTATAACCTTGGAAATTACGATGTAGAATGCCTTCACGCTGAGCGACAGCTAACTCATCTTCTGGGAGTGCAAAGTGATCCATTCCGATAAATTGATAGCCCGCGCCTGTTAAAGTCGCAATGCTCTCATTAAGCATAACCAATTTCTCTTTTGCCGCCGGAAGATCCTCATCTTTAATTTTGCGCTGAGCAGCAAAGATGTTTGGCATATGAGCATAGTTAAAGACAGACAAGCGACCCGGTTTCATCTCTAACACGCGCTTTAAAGTGACAGCCAGAGATTCGGCCGTCTGCTTAGGTAAACCATAAATCAAATCTAAGTTGGTTGAGCGATAACCTAGGTCTTTGGCTCTTTGCACTAAAGCAACAATGAAGTCTTCATCTTGCTCACGATTCACCAATTTTTGTACTTCTTTATTGAAATCCTGCACACCGATGCTTAGACGATTAAATCCTTCACTGCGAAGGTGATCCAACATATTCAATTCAAGTTCGCGCGGATCGACTTCTATACTGATCTCCGCATCATCAGTAAAGGTGAACTCACTGCGTAATACGTTCATCACACGGCTCATCTGCTGCTCTGTTAAGAAGGTCGGAGTACCGCCACCAAAATGCAACTGAGTCACTTTTCGCTCTCTTAATAGATGTGCACGATGACGAATTTCATGTTCTAACACATCTAAATATTGATCGGCTTTATGGTGATGACGCGTAACAACTTTATTACATCCACAGAAGTAACAAAGCTTGTGGCAAAAAGGAATATGTATGTAGAGAGAGAGTGGACGCTCAGGGTACTCTGTGCACGCCATGTCAAATTCAGCAGACGTATAAGCTTCATGGAACTCTAACGCTGTAGGGTATGAGGTGTACCTTGGGCCCGAGTAATTGTATTTCTCGATGATGGCCTGATCCCATACGATTTGTTTATTTGACATGACAACTTCCACTTTCTATTTTAGGCATTGATAGGGGGGTATTCTGCCATAAGAAGATTATCGCGGTAGCATTTATCTAACAAAAATGAACAAGAAGTGTCGATTAGATCATTTTTACATCAATGGAGGTATTTTTATTGTCCGCATTCAAACCAACAACCCAATGTTTCAACTGATGCAGCTCCAACTTAATCGCCTCTTGCAATCGAGATTCGGCTTTCACTCGAGCCAGATCCATGCTCATTCTCTGCTTCTTGGCTATCTCTTTTCGAGCGTCACCACGAGGCATATCTTTAACCACATCGTATAACTCTTGCATCGCTGGATATGCCGTGGCGAAGTCGACTCGATCATCCCCTTGAACATAATCCAAGATACAGTAAACACGTATGGTTATTTCTGAGAAATCACACTGCTCTTGAATGCCCGCTTGACAGAGGGCATTCACATTCTCGAAAATATTGCCATTACGCTTTGCAATCGCAATATCTTTATTTCGTTGTTGTATCGCCTCTTGTCTTTTTAATTTAAGCAACAGAGAGACCGCATACACAGCAAGGGCTGCAATAATAAGGCTACCAATGATCACTAGCAATACAGTTGCAGACATCCCTTACTCCTTAAAATTATCCATATCTAAGTTGCTAAACTGCTCTAACAAATCATCATCCGTTTTGGCCTTGCTGTGCTTAACTGGCGCTTCAATCACCTCGGTTTCTTCTTCCTCATCAAGCAGGCCAAGTTGCCCCATCAACCTTTCAATACGATCAAGCTTTTCATCAACGTACTTCTGTAGACCAGCACCCAGCTTCTCTCCTTCATCAAGGCGATCAAGTAGTGTGGTTAATTGTGCATCATTCTCTAGCATGTCAAGTTCTTGCTCAGCAGACAAACGACGCTCTTTTTTCGCAGCGGCGGTACCAGGTTTGGCTTTTGGAGCAACAACCAGTGGGATCAGTTTCTTACTGCCCAAACGAGGATCTTTCTGCTGCTTAGACTTTGAGTGGCCTGTCACTTCTGCATCAGAGTGACGGTTACCTGCTTTTAGCCCTTTACGCTTTTTCGTTTTTTTACGTGAACGTGCATCAAGTTCAGATTGCGAAACATTTCGCTCTGAATAGACAGCTGCGGCTTCAGTGCCGACTTTACGGCTTTTTTTATTACGGCTCATTACTGGGGTTTCCTCAGTAAAATTACATCATTACAAACAAATTCGATCGTGAGTTGATCTCGATGAGCAAGGAACATAAACGTCTCCTTACTAAAGAAACTCACATGAGTTACGTCATTTTTATAGTGCCACGTTGCAAACGCATCAACATCCCTGGCCAATTTCGTCATGATGCCTAGCCAACCACCCGGTTTGACTAAACTTAGCAATAACGCCCACTCTTTTTGTGGGTGATAAAAGTGCTCAATGACTTCAGTACAAGTGACAAAATCATACTGCTTTTCTAATACTCGTTTATCTGGATAAAAGTAGAGATCATAAAGTTCAACCTCATGACCTCGCTCTGCCATCATCAAAGAGAGCGTAGGGCCTGGTCCACAACCAAAATCAAGCCCTTGCTGTTGTTTTCCACCAAGGCGGTCCAACAATGGATTAGAGAATCGAGATAGAAAAGTTCGATATCTCTGATCTTCTGGGTCATTTTCATGCAGATCATACATGGCTTTCTCAGCAACTGCATCCAATCTGCACGCTGGATCGACAAATATCAGTGAACATTTTTCGCACTGCAGATACTTTCGACGTTTATCTTTAAAGAAATCAGTCGTTTCCTGATGGAGACATAAAGGGCATGAGTGCATATTATTAACCAGTTCAAAAAAGCAGGGGCGCAATATAGCAGAAAGTAAAGCTAAAGAAAAAGCAGCCTAGTTAGGCTGCTCTCTACAAGGTCTATCTATTCTAAGCTTATGGCAACTTAGTGTAAGCCACCAACATAATCTGATAGTGCACTTATTTCACTGTCTGTTAGTTTTGCCGCCACATCTTGCATCATCATATTCATGTCGTTAGCTCGAGTACCACTGCGGAATTTTTCAAGCTGTATTTTTACGTACTCAGCATGCTGTCCTGAAATTTTTGGGAAACCCGATAATTCAGTTCCGTTTCCTCTTGCACCATGACAAGCAGAACAAGCTGGAATGCCACGCTCAACATTACCTGCACGGTAGAGTGTTTCACCAACGCTCATTGACGCTTCAGGTGTTGAATTGTCAGAAATGACATTAGAAGCAAAATAGGCAGCAATATCTGCAGTATCTTGCTCTGTTAGTGCCATCACCATGCCGCCCATCACTGCATCAACACGACCTTGCTTACCACCGCTAGTCATACCAAGCTTAAATTCCTTGATTTGTTTCTCAAGATAAGTAGCATGCTGACCTGCTAATTTAGGGTTTTGAACAATTAGGCTATTTCCATCTGCTCCATGACATGCAGCACACATAGCAGATTTCGTTTTACCAGCTTCTATATCTCCTTGAGCAAAAGCAGAGCAACTCGCAAGGAGTGTTAATATCAACGCTAATTTTTTCATGACATTCCATTATAATTATTGTCTCTATGACATAACAGAGAGCAAAACATAGTCTCGAAATTATGTAATAGATATTAAGCTTCCAGTACCACTTATATTTTGTAATGACATGGTACAATAAACGACCTTTAGCCGAACACGGTTATTTTACACAAATTCACAAAAAAGTAATCACTTGACTACAAGAAGTCGAGACGGAGTTAACAGTGACCAAAACAATTCACTACCAAAAGACGCATTTCATCACAAGTGCCCCGGATATTCGCCACCTTCCAGAAGACGAAGGTATCGAAGTCGCCTTTGCTGGTCGCTCCAATGCTGGTAAGTCGAGTGCATTAAACCGCCTGACTAATCAAAAGAGTTTGGCTAAAACCAGTAAAACCCCTGGTCGTACGCAACTTATTAACTTATTTAAAGTTGAAGACAATTGCCATATTGTCGACCTACCTGGTTATGGTTTTGCTCAAGTCCCACTTGAAATGAAGAAAAAGTGGCAGAAATCATTAGGTGAATACCTACAAAAGCGTGAGTCACTGAAAGGGCTAGTCGTATTGATGGACATTCGTCATCCGATGAAAGATCTTGACCAACAGCTTATCTACTGGGCGATTGAATCAAACCTTCCTGTGCAAGTACTCTTAACTAAAGCGGATAAATTAAAAAGTGGAGCTAGAAAAGCACAACTACTCAGTATTCGTGATAAAGCATTAGAGTACCCGGGAGATGTCAGTGTCGACCTGTTCTCTTCACTCAAAGGGATTGGTGTTGATCAGCTAAGGGCAAAACTGGATTCTTGGTTTGCTCCGGCTCTATTAAACAACGATGAACTGGAAGCAGAAGAAGAGTAGAGAGTAAAATATCCCCACCTAATGGGTGGGGCAACGGGAGAGAAATAGTAACTTATTCTTATAGTCTGAAAATACTCCTCTATTTGCACTTATTGTGCAACAATCCAGAATTATCCAGTCAAATATTCTAATAACTCAGCCCAACTCTCTGTTTATCATTGAATCAATATCCGCAATATCATGCTGAAGCCCAGTGATAACAAGCCTTATCTTTTTTTAAATATTTAATTAACTTGAAATTGAAATGTAACAAAAGTTACATTTTGACTTATTTCATCACCACTTCAGTTTCAACTAAAATAAGCGACAAAAACGTTATTAGATCTTTATGATTATTGTTGGTTCTTCATCAATAACTGATTTAAAAACCTCAACAACCAGCACGAAAGATCGCGATAATAGTGATTATTTTCAATTATTTATTTTATTACTGGTATAAAAAATGCCCCGACCAGAAAACTGATCAGGGCGGCAATAATAGCCAAATCCAATAACGTGAAGCAAAAAGTCTGAAAGATAGAACATCTTTACACTTGTACCCTACAGCGACAAATATACCCTAATCCATGCTAAAACCAAAGCAATATATGTAATTAATTTACGTAATATGAAAGTAAAATACACAAGTCCCGTACTTATCATGACTTTATTTTTGACAAAAAAAAGCCAGCGCGTGCGCTGGCTCTACTTTTCATCTTGGCCTATTGCTCCAACTTAGTGGGCTTGGTCCCAGTTGTCTCCACTTCCTGCCTCAGCAATAAGTGGCACATCGATGGAAGCAGCACCCTCCATTAACTGCTGAATTTTAACTTCAATTTCAGCAAGTTCAGATGCTTCAACTTCCAATACCAATTCATCGTGAACTTGCATTAATAGTCTCACTCGTCCCTTACCTTCGGCTTCAATCCACTGGTCAACAACCAACATCGCTTTTTTAATGATGTCAGCCGCCGTACCTTGCATTGGAGCATTTATGGCCGCTCGCTCTGCCGCTTTACGACGCATTCCATTACTGGCTTTGATATCAGGAAGGTGTAAACGTCGACCAAACAGAGTTTCAACATAGCCTTGCTCTGAAGCTTTTAAACGAGTTTCCTCCATATACTGCAGTACACCAGGATAACGCTCAAAATAGAGATCCATATATTCCTGCGCCTCATTACGACCGATACCTATCTGTTTGGCTAACCCAAACGCACTCATGCCATAGATCAAACCGAAGTTAATCGCTTTCGCACGACGTCTTTGCTCTGTGGTTACTTCAGAGATATCGACTCCCATCACCTCAGCGGCTGTCGCTGAGTGAATATCTTTCCCCTGTGCAAACGCATCGAGTAACGCTTTATCTCCAGAGAGGTGCGCCATAATTCGCAATTCAATTTGAGAGTAATCAACCGCCAATATTTTCCAACCGTGTGGCGCAACGAATGCTTGACGAATTCGACGCCCTTGTTCGTTTCTAACCGGAATATTTTGCAGGTTTGGATCGGTTGAGGACAGTCGTCCGGTTGCGGTTACCGCTTGATGATAAGAGGTATGTACTCTGCCAGTGGCCGCATTGATCATTTTTGGCAACTTATCGGTATAAGTTGACTTTAATTTAGCAAGACCACGATGTTCCAGAATCAATTTAGGCAGTGGATAATCTAACGCTAGCTCTTGCAACACCTCTTCATTGGTTGAAGGAGCACCTGAAGGCGTTTTCTTAATAACAGGTAATCCCATTTTTTCAAATAAGATCGCTTGCAGCTGTTTTGGTGAGCTTAAGTTAAATTCTTGCTCTGCCACCTCAAACGCCTGTTTTTGTAACTCATCTAAACGTTGTGAGATTTCAACAGATTGTGCAGATAACATCATGTCATCAATAAATACACCAGTTCGTTCAATTCGAGACAGAACAGGCACTAAAGGCATCTCAATCTCTTCATAAACCGATTTCAGCTTTTCATCTGCGATGATCTTTTTATTCAGAGTATGGTGTAAGCGCAATGTCACATCGGCATCTTCAGCAGCATATGGTCCAGCTTGCTCTAAATCAATTTGATTAAAAGTAAGCTGCTTCTTACCCTTGCCTGCTATCTCTTCAAAGGTAATCGTCGAGTGTTTCAGATATCGAAGGGCAAGACTGTCCATATCATGGCGACCTGCCACACTGTTATAAACATAAGACTCAAGCATGGTATCAAATTTAATGCCTTTCATCTCAATGCCATAACGGGCCAATATGCTGGCATCAAACTTTAAATTCTGTCCAACCTTAACTTTAGTTGAATCTTCAAGATAAGGCGTCATTTGCTCAAGCACCCACTCTCGACTGAGCTGCTCAGGAGCATCAAGGTAGTCATGTGCAACTGGAACGTAAGCAGCCTTACCCTCTTCTACAGAGAAAGATAACCCAACAAGATTGGCGGTCATGTAATCCAAACCATCAGTTTCAGTATCAAACGCCGCCACCTCGGCACTGTTTAATTTATCTAACCATGCGATAAAGCTCGCTTGATCCAATACGGTTTCATAACCGGTACGGTCAATGACAGCAGCAACGGTTGGCTCTTCAACGTTTCTTGGCTGCGCACTTTCTTCATCAGAAATGATTTTTCCATCACCACCGTCAAGCAGTTCAGATAACCAACGTTTGAAGTTCAACTTACCAAACCACTGGATCAGCTCATCAGTATTCGGATCAGATTTCACTAACGCTTCAGGACCAACTTCTAAATCAACATCCAGCTTAATGGTAGCTAACTCATAAGAGAGCAACGCACTCTCTTTATTATCGACCAATTTTGTCGCCATGGTTTTTGAGCCGCGGAAACCTAATGGAGCGATGTCGTCCAAATTGTCATACAAGGACTGAATAGAACCAATACCTTGTAGCAATGCTTTAGCTGTTTTATCCCCCACTCCAGGCACCCCTGGAATGTTGTCAGATTTATCCCCCATCAACGCAAGATAATCGATAATTAGCTCAGGTGGGATACCAAATTTTTCAACCACGCCCTCAGGATCCATAACCAAGTTTGTCATGGTGTTAATTAAAGTGACATTTTCGTCAACCAGCTGCGCCATATCTTTATCACCCGTACTGATGAGTACTGGCATACCAAGCTTTGAGGCTTGAGTGGCTAACGTTCCAATGACATCATCAGCCTCTACACCCGAAATAGAGATTAATGGTAAGCCCATTGCTCTGATAATGTCATGCAACGGTGCAATTTGAGATCGCAGCTCGTCTGGCATTGGTGGCCTATTGGCTTTATATTCTGGATACATATCATTTCGAAACGTTTTTCCTTTGGCATCGAATATCACAGCAATTCGCTCAGTAGATACCTGTTTTAGCAGGCTCCTGAGCATATTGATAACACCAAAAATTGCACCGGTTGGTTCTCCGTCACCATTACTGAAGTTAGGTGCCGCATGAAAGGCGCGAAATAGATAAGATGAGCCATCGATTAAAATAAGTGGTTTTTCAGGTATGCTTGCCATTGTCTTTTTGTATCCAGTAAAAAGCGATGAGTAAGGATGCCATGCCAAACGGCTCCTGTTAACTGATATTCACAATCTTCATCAATCAATTCCGTTTTTGCGAGCCTTAAATTGTGGATAACTCTGTTTGTAATTATTTCATTCTATTTTTTTCATGTAGACCACCCTTCATTACTAATAAGTATAAGTCATATTTATCATGAACTTAAATGCACCACCAATGATCATCACAAGATCCTAATATGATCGATCTCTGTGGAAAACAATTTCATGTCAGAAATATCCACTTCGACAATTTTCGCGTTTGATATTGAATTCATAATCGTATTTCTTTATTCTTACTACGAATTCTCAGGGCGGGGCGAAACTCCCCACCGGCGGTAATTTATTAACTGTACTTACAGTAGTAGAGAGCCCGCGAGCGCTTTGTTCAAACTCTCCTTAGAGATTAAATAAAGGTCAGCAGATCTGGTTAAATTCCAGAGCCGACGGTTACAGTCCGGATGGAAGAGGATAAATTTAGCGCAAGCCATCATTGGATGGTCTTTGTGGGTTTCCCTTATCTAAAAAAAGCCCTGATTCTGGTCGAAATTTAATTTTGGAGTTATACCATGAATCAGTCTTTATTAGCCTCTTTTGGCACACCAATCCAACGCGTTGAAGCGGCACTTACTGCGCTTAAAAAAGGCAATGGCGTTCTCGTTCTTGATGATGAAAATCGTGAGAATGAAGGCGATATTATCTATTCAGCGGAACATCTTACAACTGAACAGATGGCACTTATGATCAGAGAATGTTCTGGCATTGTTTGTGTTTGTTTACCTGAAGAGCGTGTTAATCAACTTGAACTACCAATGATGGTAGATAATAACACCAGTGCGAATCAAACGGGCTTTACGGTCACAATTGAAGCCGCTAAAGGGGTAACTACTGGCGTTTCTGCGGCAGACCGAGTCACTACGGTGAAAGCTGCAACTGCTGATAATGCAAAACCCAGTGATCTATCACGCCCAGGCCATGTATTTCCATTAAAAGCACATAAAGATGGCGTTCTTGGTCGTCAAGGCCACACTGAAGCAACCATTGATCTGATGAAGCTAGCTGGTTTGAAACCTTACGGTGTACTTTGTGAGTTGTCTAACCCAGATGGCAGCATGGCTCGCCTACCTGAAGTTGTTACGTTTGGCCAAAAACATGACATGCCAGTGTTAACGATTGAAGATATGATTGCTTATATTAAAAGCCGTTAATATCACCCCAATATTCAGATAAAAAAAAGCGACATCTTAATAAGATGTCGCCCAGCAAAATGTTACGAAGTGATTTGTCATAATAATCACTTTGTGAATAGCTGATTACACTGGAAGCAATGTGAGCAATGTCGTGTCTAAAACAAACAATCACCAGTAATCAGATTACTGCTCTGTTTCCCTAAGACGAGTTAATAATAACCATTCTCATTTAAATTGCAACATCTAAATGATAAATATTCTCAACAATCTATTCGAAAAGAAAAAAAAGAGTTAAGCGATAAGCTTAACTCTTTTTTTTATTGCGGTTTATTACGGCTAAATCTTCAACTCTTTCGCAAAGCCACTGCCATTAACGACCGTTAACTTATTAACTAAATAGTTAAGCAACACACCGTAGATTGGTACAAACAACCCTAGACTGATGATTAACTTAAAGCTGTAATCAACCAATGCAATTTCAGTCCAGTTAGCTGCCATAAACGGATCGGAGCTCTGATAGAAAGCAATGGCAAAAAAGGCTAATGTATCCAAAGCATTACCAATCAGTGTTGAACATGTTGGTGCCACCCACCACTTTTTAGTTTGACGTAAGCGATTAAAAACATGCACATCTAATATCTGTCCAAGTAAGTAAGCCATAAAGCTCGCAATCGCAATTCTGGCGACAAACATGTTGAATTCAGTAAGGTGAGATAACCCTTGATACTGGCCTTCAAAGAAGATCACTGAGAGTAAATAAGAGACTACCAATGCAGGCAGCATAACAAAGAAGATGATCTTTCTAGCCATTGCAGCACCATAAATTCTTACCGTTAAATCCGTCGCTAAAAAGATAAATGGAAAGGTAAAGGCGCCCCATGTGGTATGAAAACCAAACACAGTAAAGGGAATTTGAACTAAATAGTTACTCGATGCAATGATGATCAGGTGAAATGACACTAACAGAAGAAGTGCTTTTTGCTTTTGTTCAGGCGTAAACGTACTCATAACAGTACCTTTTTGTCATTGGGGGCGAGGGAACCCAAATAATTAGTCATAGCCGATTTTTTATGCACCAGCTACATGAGGTTGGCGATTATACAGAAACCTTGTTGTTGCGCAACTGACTATTCGATTAAATTTCACGCAATCGATTGGCTAGTTTACGACTGATTTCTCAATAGTGTGGCGATGAACTCCATCTCTTCTCGGCTCTCATTTTTTCCTAAGCTTTCAATCCAGACCGTTCCTGAGTAGTGCTCCGCTTTTACGATTAACTGGCATCCTTCAAAATCGATAATCCAACTATGCAGATCAGCATCCACCTGCTTCTCTATCACAGTCGCACTCAACAGAGTAAGTAACTGCTCACCAACATCAGGAAATGAATCAAAATCAAAATCTGGTGCCACTAAAATAATGCGGTTCGTCTCAACAATGTACTCATGTAAACCAAATTTACTCATCACTACCCTATTGCGTCCCTGTTAGGTGTTCTTGAATCAGATCCAAAAAAGGATCGGCGTATTTTTCGAGTTTCACTTGACCAACTCCGCTTACGGCTAACATCTCACCGTATGATGTGGGTAAAATATCGGCCATATCGATTAATGTCGCGTCATTGAAAACCACATAAGGCGGAATGTCACTCTCATCAGCGATCGATTTTCTGAGTTTTCTTAACTTAGCAAACAACTTTTTATCATAGTTACGATTCGACAAGCGATCAGATTTTGACTCTCTCGCAGTAATACCTAGTCGCGGTACAGCCAACTCCAATGGCACTTCACCACGCAATACTGGCCTAGCTTCTTCAGTTAACTGCAACGTTGAACTACGGACGATGTTTTGGTTAAGAAAACCACTGTGGATCAGCTGTCGAATAATGCTGACCCAATACTCATGGCTCTGATCTTTACCAATGCCATAGGTGGAGAGCTTATCGTGACCATTTTCTCGTACTCGGATATTTTTCATTCCGCGTAATACTTCCACCACATAGCCAATACCAAAGCTCTGCTTTACACGATAGACACACGACAGCGCCTTTTGCGCTGCTTGAGTACCATCGAATCGCTTAGGTGGGTCTAAACAGATATCACAGTTACCACAAGGCTCTTTACGGTACTCTCCAAAATAGTTAAGTAACACTTGTCTACGGCAAGTTTGCGCTTCTGCAAACGCACTCATCGCACTTAATTTGTGCTCCTCGACTTTCTTTTGCGGCCCTTCACTCTTCTCGTCGACCATACGTCGTAACCAGGCAATATCAGCAGGGTCATATAGCATTACTGCTTCAGCAGGCAATCCATCTCGACCTGCGCGACCTGTCTCTTGATAGTAAGACTCAATATTTCTTGGTATATCAAAATGCATGACAAAACGAACGTTAGGTTTATTAATACCCATACCAAAAGCAACAGTGGCAACCACAATCTGAATATCATCGCGCTGAAAGGCTTCTTGTACATACGCACGTTCATCATGATCTAACCCGGCATGATATGAAGCCGCTTTAATGTGATTGTTACACAGCTTTTCGGTCACCATCTCGACTTTCTTGCGACTGCCACAATAGATGATTCCGCACTGCCCTCGCTGACCTTCTAGAAACTTGACCACTTGCGTCACCGGTTTATGTTTTTCAATCAACGTGTAACGAATATTGGGGCGATCGAAACTGCCTAAATAGATGTGGGGCGCATTGAGAGACAATCTTGATAAGATGTCTTTTTGAGTCGCATCGTCTGCCGTGGCGGTTAGCGCCATCACAGGGACATGAGGGAAGCGCTGTTTTAACTGACCTAACGAGGCATATTCGGGTCTAAAGTCATGACCCCATTGAGAGATACAATGTGCTTCATCGACCGCTATCATACTGAGATTGACACCATGTAAACGCTCGCTAAAGTCCCCCATCATCACCCTTTCTGGAGAGACGTAAATCAGCTTTAAACCACCAGCATGCATACGATTTAGAATGGTGATTTGCTGCTCGCGACTTTGAGTCGAATTCAAACACTCTGCAGCGACGCCATCGGCTTTTAATTGGTCAACTTGATCCTTCATTAACGAGATCAATGGAGAAATGACTAAGGTTACCCCCTCTAATACTAAGGCGGGTATCTGATAACAGAGTGACTTCCCTCCTCCAGTCGGCATAATAACTAGGCTATCATGACCTTCAATCGCAGCAGTAACCACCTCCTCTTGACCAGTTCTAAACTGCTGATAGCCAAACACATCTTGCAGTATTTGTTGACTACTAGATGGTGAAATTACGGACTCTTCAGCACTGCTCAATGACATGGATTAGCTCAATTTTTCAAAGGGCAGCTATTTTAACTGCCTTATGCCCCACCGCCAAGTTAATGCTTTAAATAACTTTGAGTGCCTCGAAACTATCTCTATACTGCATGCAACTTTCAATTTTATAATTTAAGAAGTGTCCACAATAATGAATGATGAACAGCAACGGACAAAACAGGGGGTCTTCCTTGCTCTTGGCGCCTACACGATGTGGGGAATCGCCCCTATCTACTTTAAAGCCATTGACCAAGTCTCTCCTTTAGAGATCCTAAGCCATCGTGTCATTTGGTCATTTTTCTTTTTAGCTGGACTACTTTTTTTAAGTAAAGGGTGGCGTGCCGTTGCGACGACCATTAAATCAAAGCAGAAGTTGCTCTATCTTGCGGCCACCTCCTCCCTCGTTGGTATTAACTGGCTCATTTTTATCTGGGCTGCAACCAGCAATCACCTGCTTGATGCCAGCTTAGGTTATTACATTAATCCACTATTAAATGTAGTGCTGGGAATGTTATTTCTTGGTGAGAGGCTCACGAAATTACAGTGGCTTGCGGTCAGTTTTGCAACCATTGGTGTGATCATTCAAGTGGTCACTTTTGGCTCTGTTCCCACCATTGCTCTTGCGCTTGCCATCAGCTTTGGTCTATATGGACTGCTGCGAAAAAAAGTCAATTTGTCAGCCCAAGCGGGTCTGTTTATTGAAACACTAATGATGTTACCATTCGCATTGATCTATCTGCTGATTATTGCCAATTCTCCATCCAGTAATCTAGCGCTCAATAGTACCTCTCTCAATCTTCTATTGGTCTCGGCAGGTATTGTCACCACGCTTCCACTACTCTGCTTTACTGGTGCAGCAACACGACTCAAGCTCTCGACCCTAGGATTTTTCCAATACCTTGGGCCTAGTATCATGTTCATCTTTGCAGTTACCATCTATAACGAAGCGTTTACCAGCGATAAAATGACCACCTTTAGTTTCATTTGGGGGGCTTTGGCTATCTTCATTTTTGATGCTATTCAACATCGCGCTCGTCGTCGTAAACAGTAACAACGCATAAAAAATGGGCTCAACACGTTATATACCGTATTGAGCCCATCTCCTTTTAACCTGTTATCGCGACTACATCGGTTCTAATTTGGCGTACTGCGTCACTAACCACTTAATTCCTTCACCATTAAAGGCTACCTGTACACGCCCTTGTGGACCAGCGCCTTCAAAATTAATGATGGTTCCTTCACCAAATTTGGCATGTTTTACACGTTGACCAAGATTGTAACCAGTTTCGTTAAAGTTATTTTTCACCGTTTCGTTACTAAAACGTCCAGCGGTTGCCGGACGACTTACCTGTGCCTTCATTCTCACCTCTTCGGTGCATGTTTCAGGCAGCTCTCGTAAAAAACGGGAAGGTTTATGAAACTTCTCTTGGCCATATAAACGGCGCATTTCTGCATAGGTAATATAGAGCTTCTTCATTGCTCTAGTAATGCCGACATAACAGAGACGACGCTCTTCTTCCAAACGCCCAGCCTCTTCCGCCGACATTTGACTTGGGAACATGCCCTCTTCAACACCGACCATAAAGACTAAAGGAAACTCTAAACCTTTGGCACTGTGCAGTGTCATCAATTGTACGGCATCTTCAAACTCATCCGCCTGGCCCTCTCCTGCTTCCAAAGCAGCATGGGATAAAAAGGCCGTCAGCATGGTCATCTCATCCGCTTCTTCCGGTTTTTCAAACTGTCGAGCCGCTGTTACCAACTCTTCCAAGTTCTCTATTCGCGCTTTAGACTTTTCCCCTTTCTCCTGCTGATACATTTCAAACAGCCCTGAGCTCTTGATGACTTGATCTGCTTGTTCATGCAGTGGCAACTCAGCGGTTTCATCTTCTAAAGCATTAACCAACTCGATAAAGCGTCCTAATGCCGTACTAGCGCGTGCAGCCAACACTTTCTCTTCAATTAGCGCAATACTGGTTTTCCATAAGGTCTCACCACGATCACGTGCAGCAAATCGGATGGTGTCCAATGTTTTGTTTCCTAACCCACGTGCAGGGGTATTCACCACACGCTCAAAAGCGGCGTCATTATCTCGGTTATCCATTAATCGCAGATAACTTAAGGCATCCCTAATCTCTTGGCGTTCGAAAAAGCGCATGCCACCATAAATTCGATAAGGCAGACCCACTTGAATCAGTGCCTCTTCCAGCACACGAGATTGTGCATTATTACGATAGAGCATGGCACTCTCATCCAGTCTTCCACCATTTTCATGCCAATCTTTTATCTTTGTAACGGCAAAACGGGCTTCATCCAGATCATTGAACGCTGAATAGATGGAGATCTTCTCCCCCTCTTCACCTTCAGTCCACAGCTCTTTCCCCATACGCTCAGAGTTATTGGTGATCAGCTCGTTAGCAGCATTCAGTATGTTGCCTGTAGAGCGATAATTTTGCTCCAATCGGATGGTTTTTGTATCATCAAATTCGGTTAGAAAGCGTTGTATATTCTCAATCTGAGCGCCACGCCATCCGTAGATTGACTGATCATCATCACCAACAATCATCACTCGGCAATCAGGTCCTGCCATCATGCGTAACCACGCGTACTGGATATTGTTGGTGTCTTGAAATTCATCGACTAGGATATGTTTAAAACGAGCTTGATAGTGCTCTCTGATATGTTTTTTATCACGCAGTAGCTCATGTGCTCTTAGCAAGATTTCGGCAAAATCGACAAGACCAGCACGATCGCATGCCTCTTGGTAAGCGCTGTATATTTTTAGCCAGGTTTTGGTGACGGGATCATTGAAATGTTCGATGCTAGCCGGACGTAGACCCTCATCTTTTTTACCATTGATAAACCAGCACGCTTGCTTCGCAGGCCAATGCTTATCATCCAAATTTTGTGCTTTAATGAGACGTTTTAACAGGCGCTGCTGATCATCGGAGTCGATAATCTGAAACCCTTCAGGTAGCTTTGCATCCAGATAATGGGCGCGAAGAATGCGATGGCAGATACCGTGAAAAGTACCGTTCCACATACCACCAGCAGTGCCGTGCATTAACTCTTCAATACGGCCTCTCATCTCTGCAGCCGCTTTATTGGTGAAGGTCACCGACATGATGGAAAACGGTGAAGACTCCACCACTTTCATTAACCAAGCAATTCGATGAACCAATACGCGAGTTTTACCACTCCCCGCACCAGCCAATACCAGTACATTTTCTAAAGGAGCAGCAACGGCTTCTCGCTGTTTATCATTAAGGCCATCAAGTAGTAAAGAAACGTCCATCACATCACACTGGTTATATATACATGAGAACGAGTATAACAGCTCCCTCTATACGAAACGAGCCTGTGAGATTAGAAAAACGAAGTAATTAACACTCAATCGAGACCAAAGGGAGCAGCTCGCTGAGGCAGTTAATCTCTATATCGGGCAGCACTTTTACTCTTTCATCACTGATTTGGCGCTGCTTATCATTAAACCAACACGCTTGAAATCCATTGGCTCTGGCGCCAAAGACATCGGTGTTCAGATGGTCACCAACATGAAGAATGTGGTGAGCTGGCACAGAGAGGTGCTGTTGTGCTCGTTGGAATAGATCAGCATCAGGTTTCGCTCGACCATCCGGGCCTGCTCGGTAAACCTGTTCAAAGTAACCTGACAAACCGATTTTCTCCGCGTCCACATTGCCGTTGGTGATAGCGACTAGTGGAATCTTCTCACTTAACTGTTGCATCACACTATGAGTGATTGTAGGAATATCAATTTGATTTCGATAGATAGAGACCAGAGACATCGCCTCTTCGGTCACCTGTTTCGCTTTTTTCTCGCTGTAACCTAACTGCTTAAAACCGGTCGTCAGTTGAACCTCTCGCCACAAAGAGACATCCCCTTTTAAGCTAGGCTCTTGCCGAGCGAGCTTTAGTTTCAGCTCTAACCAATCTTGCATGGTCATTAATCGGCTTACAGGGTGTTCCTGTTGTAACCATTGATGCACTTTTTCTTCCAGAGAGCGAATGACTGGCCAGTTATCATAAAGCGTATCATCAAGATCGAACGTCATGGCATGAATCACTGAGAGCGAGCGGTAACAGTGCATAGTAGTTACTCCTTTTTCCGCTTGGCTTTAGGATGTGCTTGATCATAAGCTTGAGCTAAATGTTGAAAATCCAGATGGGTATAAATTTGGGTGGTAGAGATATTCTCATGCCCCAGGAGCTCTTGTACCGCTCGTAAATTGCCACTCGACTCTAGTATATGAGTGGCAAAGGAGTGGCGCAATTTATGTGGGCTGACATGACTCGCGATACCTTGTTTAATGCCCCACTCTTTCATTCTTTTTTGTACATTTCGATGCGATATTCTACGACCTAAATTGGATAGGAACAACGCAGACTCCGGCTGTTTAATTAACTGATCACGCACTGCAAGCCAGTGCTCTATCCAGGTTTTTGCTAATCCTGAAATCGGGGCTTTGCGCTCTTTGTTCCCCTTGCCGATCACTCGCACTTCCCCGCGAGACAAATCAAGGTCTTTTATATCAATAGACACCAGTTCAGCTAAACGAAGTCCGGCACCATACATCAGCTCCATCATGGCGCGGTCCCGAATGGAGAGTGGGTTATCATCAACAACCTCAAGCAGCTGAGCCACTTCGTCTACATCAATGTTTTTGGGTAGCGGACGCGCTCTTTTTGGGGCTGAAATACCTTTGGCTGGATTAGCACTTAACGCCCCTCTAAGGACCATAAAGTCAAAGAAGCTGCGTAAGGATGAGAGGCGCGTTGAGATGCTGCTGGCTTTTAAACCCTCTCGCATCCCTCGACTGGCAATTTGACGAACCCAGCCGCCATCAACGTGTTGCCACTCCGTTAAGCCAAGTTCAAGGAGCTGCTCTGCGATAATAGACAGTTGATGACGATAGTTCTGTTCAGTCGTGGCACTTAGGCCTCGCTCACTGCGCAGAAACTCGTAGAACTGCTCTAAGGCGGGATTGAGACTAGACTGTTGTAAGCTCATCGACATAACTTGGTTGTTCACTCTGCTTCCAACTGTTAAGCAGATGATTTAGCACACTCACTAACTGCTTAAGAAAGAGTGTGTCCATGTTAGGCTGAAAGTGTCCACCATCACGACTGGCGAATGAGATAAAACCAATCGTACTGTTTTTCCCTAAAGGAAGAATCGCGTAGGAACCAAGTTCTGGAGAGAGGGCTTCATTATTCACTTCACCAAATAACCCTTCACGTTCAACTTGGCGTAAACGGCCTAAATAGACGTCTTTTCCATTTAAGTGACTTTTGGCAAAGCGCTGATAACTCATCGCACTGACACTACGATGTAAGGCTGGATGGTCAATCAAACGAATAGACGCGATTAAGTTGAGATCTTTGGCTTTTCTTTCCATAACTAAGCAGACATCTTCAAAATTCTCACTGCGTAGCAGTTGGTTTTGAATGTCAGAGAAGGCGTGGAAGATTTGATCGTTTCTCGCAGCAAGAGACATCAAAGCGGTGATCTCTTCCTCAAGTTCTACAATACGATGTCGTAAACGTTCAACTTGAATTTCAACCAAAGAGACCGTCCCTTTCTCTTGGTGATCCACTTTCAATCCCGAAAGAAGCTCTGGATGCTTTTTAAAAAAATCCGGGTGTTGAGCTAAATAGTCCGCCACGACCGCATCGGTCAATTCAGTTGGCTCAGCGTCTCTGAAATCATTAATGGTTGTTACACTGCTCATAGGGTCATCTGTCCATCAAATACATGCGATGCTGGGCCAGTCATATAGAGTGGTTTCCCTTCTCCTTGCCAACGAATAAAAAGGTCACCTCTTTGCAGGTGAACCGTAACATCGCTGTCTAACACGCCTTGTGTAATCCCGACAGCAACGGCTGCACAGGCACCGCTGCCACAAGCTTGCGTCTCACCGACACCACGTTCAAACACACGAAGTTTGACTTCATTACGCGAGATAATCTGCATGAAACCTGCATTCACCTTCTCAGGGAAACGCTCATGGGACTCCAACAGAGGCCCAAGCGTTTCCACATCAGTTTTATCAATGTCATCTACAATGGTAACCACATGAGGATTACCCATGCTCACCGCACCACAAAATAGAGTCTGCTCATTCACTCTTAATATGTAGGTCTTTTCACTCTGCTTGGCTTTGAAAGGAATTTTATTAGGTTCAAAGATGGGCTCTCCCATATTGGCTTTAATTTGGCCATCTTCCTCAATATCGAGGATCATTTTTCCTTTTTTAGTACTCACGGAGACCTGATACTTATTGGTCAACCCTTTTGCTCGTACAAAGCGGGCGAAACAACGAGCACCATTACCACACTGCTCAACTTCACTGCCATCTGAATTAAAAATGCGGTAATGAAAGTCAGTTTCAGGATCATAGGGGGCTTCAACCACCAATAGCTGATCAAAACCAATACCAGTATGGCGATCCGCCAAACGACGAATCAACTCTGGTGAAAAGAAAATATGCTGAGTAATACAATCAACGACCATAAAGTCATTGCCTAACCCGTGCATTTTAGAAAAGTGAAAGTGCATAATTCCTCATTGTTGGCCGCAAAGTGCGGCCAAATTTTACCTTATTCTGGCAATATATGTTCATGTTTCCAAAGATCTTGTAATATTTCACGCTCTCTGACTAGGTGAGACGATTCTCCATCAACCATCACCTCTGCAGCTCGGCAGCGAGTATTATAGTTGGAAGACATCACAAACCCGTACGCTCCAGATGAACGCACCGCCAGCAGATCATTTTGCTCTAACACTAACGAGCGATCTTTGCCTAAAAAGTCACCCGTCTCACAAATTGGTCCAACCAAGTCATAGCATAGTGCGTCACCAGTACGTGGTTTGACCGGCACAATATCTTGCCAAGCTTGATACAGTACAGGGCGAATCAAATCATTCATCGCCGCATCGATAATCGCGAAGTTTTTATGATCCGTATGTTTTAAAAATTCGACTTTGGTCAGCAAAATACCGGCATTAGCAGCAATAGCGCGACCCGGCTCAAAAATCAGCTCGAGGTCAATACGATCATCCAAGCGTGACAGCAGTGCTTTTGCATACTCAGAAGGTTGAGGGGGTAACTCATCACGATAAACCACCCCAAGACCACCACCTACATCGAGGTGGCGAATATCCACACCATCCGCTTTTAGCTGATCAATCAGTGCCAACAAGCGGTCTATCGCATCCAGGAAAGGCTCAATCTCAGTCAGTTGAGAACCGATATGGCAATCAATCCCTTGAACGTCTAAGTTCGGTAGCTTCTTAGCCAATCGATACACCTCTGGAGCACGATCAAAAGCGATGCCAAACTTATTATCAAGTAACCCTGTGGAGATATATGGGTGTGTTTTTGCATCAACATCAGGATTAATTCGCAGGGAAATCGGTGCGCGTACTTTCATCTCACCAGCAACGTCATTCAGCAACATCAACTCTGGTTCAGACTCTACGTTAAAACATTTAATGCCTAACTCTAGGGCACGGCGCATTTCTGACGCCGTTTTTCCAACACCAGAAAAGACGATTTTTTTCGCATCACCACCAGCGGTAATAACACGTTCAAGCTCACCCACCGAAACGATATCAAAACCAGAACCTAATCTCGCTAAGACATTAAGTACGCCTAAGTTAGAGTTCGCTTTCACGGCATAACAGACTAAATGAGGGTGTTCACTCACTGCGTCATCAAATGCACTCCAATGACGCTCTAACGTCGCCCTTGAATAGACAAATAAAGGCGTACCATATTGCTGTGCCAAATCCGATAAAGGCAGCTCTTCCGCCCACAGCTGACCATCAGCCTGATAATTAAAATAATCCAATGTTAACGCTTCCTTGTTATAAACTTATTGATTCTGTTCTGTTGTCGCGACAGGTTGTTGATCTGCTTGAGCGGCAGGTTCGTTCTGTACTGTCTCTTCCGGCATGAAAAGTGGCCCTTTTTGACCACAACCCACTAAGGCGGATGCAAGGACAAAAATGGCAATTAATTTGTTTGGCATGATTCAACTACTCGTGATTATCTGCTTAATACCCTCTATAATCGCACCACACTCAGGAAAAGCAATAGGATAAAAGGATGAATGATACTGAATTCCATCAACTGGTCGAAATAGAGCTATCGAAAATTGAAGCGTTGATTGATGATTCTGGTGCCGATATTGACTACGAGACCAGTGGTAACGTCATGACCTTGGAATTTGAGAACCGCAGTCAGATCATCATAAACCGTCAAGAACCGATGCATGAGATATGGTTAGCCTCAAAATCAGGTGGGTACCACTTCAAGTACAATGATAACCAGTGGGTATGCTCAAAAACAGGTGTAGAGTTTATTGCGTTGCTCAAAGGCGAGTGCGAAAAGCATGACGATGAAACGATCACTTGGGCTGAGTGATTAACGTTTTAGCTCGCTAAATTCTCGGCGGGCGTTTCCGTGACTCGATTGACCTGCTGGCCACTTCGATAGGAAACCACATAACTTTCACCGGATGCAGGGGTAACGATGTCATAAAATTGAGGGAGGTTAAAATTAACCATGTCCCCACAATTTATCTCATCTTGTGTTGAGGTGTAGTAACGGTTAACACCATTAACCATCTCATCTTTATCACCATTAAATTGGCGGTATACTTCAACTTCGTTATGTTCATCCAATACGTAAATATTAACCCCATTACCACACTCTTCGAAGAAGAACTGGATAATGCCTTCACTGGCATTAGCATCCACAATTTGAGGTGGGTGCACATCAGGATCTTGATCTAGCATCAATACAGGTGAACCATTACGTTTATGCGCTGAAATTGAGCGATAAAAATCGACGGAGTCTTCCAACTTCTGCACTGACACACCACGTCGTTCAAAAAACAATCCAAACATCTGATTGCCAATTTTAATGGTCTTAAATCGACGTTGGGTCTCTTCATCAACCGGTTTTAATCGATACTCAATACACTCGGCAAGCAGCTGATAAATAGAGTTACGGATCAAGCCACGTTTGTTCTCGCTGTAACAAAAGACATCCACCGACTCAGGAGCAAGTGCATCTTGATGCATCTTTCCTAATACCGCTTTTAATGCTTCAAGCGTGGCATTTTCACCACTAAAATGCATGGTTCTGACTTCGTGCCATGAATTCTTGTAAACCAGATCAACACTACCGACCAGACACTTATTATCACGCCCAAAGCTCAAAGCATCAGTATCGGTGAAGTTTGATTTTCCAGCTTTCGCTCGTTTCTCATTAAGTTCAGTGGTTGGATCGCTCTCAACATTAATAAACATCGACAACTGTCTGATTTCACAAGGGTTTGAGAGCTCTTTCAGTGTAGGGTGAGGTTTTCGCAGTGAAAAGGTGTTACGCAGATCACTCACCATCTGATAAAACTTATCAAGGTTCAAATCGGCGGTTTTTACCACTGCATTTAAACGAGTCGATTCAGTCAGTAAGCCATTAAAAAATGCCCAAGCCACTAACTTACTTAAATATTTATTATGTTCAAGCACTGGCTGACCAATGATCTGTTTTGCTTCCAGAGAGGTATTATATAGGTACCAACCTGCTGCATTGGTTCTATTCTCGGGCACTTCGATAAACGACAGATCAGGCTCATGCAAATCAGGAGAAATTTGCGGATTCAGCAGGGTTACCTTACCAGGTAGCTCTTCAAATGAAGCGTATAACTTTCTTGCTAATATGCTGATATCTTCGGGGCTAATGGCAGACGTGATGTTATTTTTACGAGCAAAGCCGATGAGATTACGGTAACTCTGCATCAAAGCACTTAACAGTTCATTATGCGCACGTTTAACCTGCTCAACTTTCCAATTACGGCGATTATCTAACTCTTCAATCGTCTCCGCTGACCATCCCCACTGTTCAGTCAACTCAGTAAGTGCCACTCTGCGCCACTCAACCGAGCCCGCACTTGGTTCATCACAAGAAAGCTTCTCATGAGTCTTTAAATAAAAACTCTTACGCACCAACTCTAAACGAGGGTAATCATTAATGCGTTCCAAATAACGGGTCACTTTTTCCAGCATTAGATAGTAGGAATCCATGCTATAAAGATTCGGCTCTTCAGCAAAGAACCGACGCTTACTATCAAGACTTAATAGCTGAGTATTCGGATACTCCCATGAGTACGCTTCCAGAAGGATCGCTTTCAGAACCGATTTATACGGGGAGTCGATACTTTTATAGAGTTGCCATAAACTTGAGCCAAAGTACTCTTCGGCTGGAATGCTGTTTAACTTACCAAAATCAATCCAGTGCGTGCAGCAAATTTGACCATCTTGGCAGAGTTGATGTACATATTTGTCGTAACACTCTTCCATCTCTGGTGGGACGATAGACCACAACAGACGACGACCCGCCAAACGCACCGCTGAACGGTAAAACTCATCCAACAACAACAGATGCTGTGTAGAACCGCAGTTGTCCCCTGTCATCTCTTCAGAGTGATTATTGCGGAAACGGTTTTCATCAATCAAAAAGAAATTGGCTTCGACGCCGTGTTGCATTGCCCACTCGGTGACTTGAGCACATTTTTTCTCTAACTGTTCACGTGACTCTTTTTCCATTTTTGCAGGAACACATACCCAAATATCAACATCGCTGTTGGCAGTCTGGCCAATAGATGAAGTGCTACCCATCGAATAGAGGCCGAGGATAGCCGGCTCAGATGGTTCGCTAAACGTATGTTGAGAGAAAGAGTGTAGAGCATGATGTTGGGTAGTCGAGGGAGAGAAATCAAAAACGCCGTATGGTGTCTGTTCGTCTAGATAACCAGGAAGTGATGAATGATTGTAGTGTAACAGCAGTGGTAACACTGAAAATATGTGCTGAGCTTGACTGTCCATCACTGCCAACGAACGTTCAATACGCTGTTGGTTCAGAAGGTCAAGTCGAGTAATTAGCTTCTTGATATAGTTTTGCAAATTGCTTATCCAAGAATACAGCCCAGGCACAAGGCAGTTAATGAATCCACTGAATGAAAATCATCCAATAACACGATAAAACGTGATCAATGTATCACTTTAACAGGGTGTCGTAAAGAGCACGATTAGATTCAGCTTATATGCCAAGCACCAATATAACAAATTCAAATAAGATATAACCAGAATAGATTGTATAAAATAGACAATCTACTCAATTATAGCCTGTCCCAGCTATTTCACAGTGATAGTTACTAATTTTCATTGATAATTCAACATATCAACATAATAAACAGTGATTGCCGCTGTAAACAGAAATGAACTATTCCGTGTCAGCGATAACAGATGGTAGAATATTTTTAATAATCATTGCCTATGGAACGAACCACAGATGCAGCAGCAACCACTCAGAATTGCGACTCGTAAAAGCCCTCTTGCGCTTTGGCAAGCACACTTTGTTAAAGATGCACTTATCGCTGCAAACCCAGGTTTGCATGTTGAGTTAGTCACTATGGTTACCAAAGGCGACATCATTCTTGATACACCATTAGCTAAAGTAGGCGGTAAAGGCCTTTTCGTTAAAGAGCTTGAAGTGGCAATGCTTGAAGGAAGAGCAGATTTAGCGGTGCACTCTATGAAAGATGTACCGGTTGAGTTTCCAGAAGGGTTAGGTCTAGTTACGATTTGTGAGCGTGAAGATCCTCGTGATGCTTTTGTATCAAACCACTACAACCACATTGATGAACTGCCTCAAGGTGCCACCGTCGGTACCTGTAGCCTACGTCGCCAGTGCCAAATCAAAGAGCGCCGCCCTGATCTGATCATTAAAGAGTTACGTGGCAATGTGGGCACTCGATTGGGTAAGCTGGACAACGGTGATTATGATGCGATTATTCTTGCCTGTGCCGGTTTAATTCGCCTCGGTTTACAAGATCGTATACGCAGTTCGATTGAACCTGAAATCTCGCTGCCTGCCGTTGGACAAGGCGCTGTGGGTATTGAGTGTCGACTTGATGACGAAAAAACACGCGCTCTACTTGATACCCTTAATCATCCTGAAACTGCACAGCGAGTCTTGTGTGAGCGCGCCATGAACAACCGTTTAGAAGGTGGCTGCCAAGTTCCTATCGGGAGCTACTCACTCATCGATGGCGATCAAATTTGGCTCAGAGCATTGGTTGGCGAACCTGACGGCAGCAAAATCATTCGTGGCGAAATCAAAGGTGCAGTCAGCGATGCAGAAACATTAGGTACCGCACTCGCCGATCAACTGCTTGCTGATGGCGCTAAAGAGATTCTAGATACTCTTTATAATAGCCAATAATCAATGACCGTATTAATCACTCGCCCAGACCCAGAAGGCAGTGAGCTGTGTCGTGCTCTGACTTATCAAGGCATTTCAGCAATTCACCAGCCTCTGCTAACCAGAGAGGCCGGTGAAGACCTCAAGCAAAGCGTCAAGCAACTGCTTACTCTGACCGACAATGACATCGTGCTTGCTGTCAGTCAGCATGCTGTCAGTTATACCGATCAGCAACTCAAGAGCCAGAATCTTACTTGGCCAACGACGATTAACTACTTCGCCGTCGGTCAAAAAAGTGCTCAACATCTCGAACAAGTTACCCAGCAATCGGTACACTACCCAAAGACTTCTGATAGCGAGCACCTTTTGGCACTACCGAATCTCCAACAGCCTCACGTATCAGGTAAGCGCGTGCTTATCCTTCGTGGAAATGGCGGACGAGAGCTCATTTACCACACTCTGAGTGAGAGACAGGCTCAAGTAAGATATGCCGAAGTCTATCGCCGAAAGTGGTTGAAACTTAATGCTAAAGAGTTACATCAACACTGGACTAATCAGCAAGTAAATTGCATTGTAGTAACCAGTGCTGAACAGTTAAGCTTTATGACGAATCTATTTTCTCAACACCAGCAGCAGTGGTTACTTCGCTGCAAGTTATTGGTACCCAGTCATCGTATTGTTCTACATGCTCAACAACTGGGTTATAACAACATAATTAATGTCGGAAGCGCTACCAACAGTGCAATGCTCACTCTATTGAGCAACCAACAACAGATACAGTAATGACGGGGCTCTCTTATGACAGACGAAAAAAAGACTAACCAGACTGAAGAAGATCAAGAAGTAGCAGCAGCGCCTGTAACGGATACGCCTTCAGAGCCAGAAACAGATCCAAAAGCAACAAAGCGTGTTGAGTCCATTGATAAACGCAGTAGAAAGCTATCAACTGTGGCGATAATCATTGCTGTGTTATTCAGTGGAGGGCTATTTTATACTGGCCAGCAAAAATCTGAACAACAACAGAGCGAATTGAACGATCTCAAGCAACAACTCACTGCATATAAAAGTGATGTTCAGTCTCAAATTGACAGTGCTCAACAGCAAACTTTAGCGCAAACCAATACCATCAATCAAAAAGCGCTGGTACTGCTTGAACAACAAGACAAGAGTATCGCCAGTTTACAACTCGCGCTGTCAGACATAAAAGGCAGACGCCCTAACGATTGGTTGCTTGCGGAAGCAGATTACTTAGTTAAACTTGCCGGTAGAAAATTGTGGTTAGAGCATGATGTGGTCAGTGCGACCCTCTTAATGGAGTCTGCCGATCAACGCATTGCCGCGCTGAATGACGCCAGCTTAGTACCACTTCGTCAGGCCATGACCAATGACATCACCGCACTGAAAACCCTGCCTTTAATTGATCGTGACGGCTTAGTCTTACAGCTAACCAGCTTACAACGGATGGTGGATGAGCTTCCTTTGGCTAATGCTATCTTGCCGGAAGCGACTCAAGAGACAAAAGCAGTCGTGTCTGAAGACATCAATCAATGGCAAGATAACCTAAAAACATCGCTGCAAGATTTTGCGGGCCACTTTATTACTTACCGAGTGCGTGATGGTAATGTGATCCCACTATTAAGCCCTCAACAACACTTCTATCTGGAAGAGAACATTAGAGGCAAATTAGAGTCGGCGATTCGCTCGGTATATCGAGAGCAAGGTGATGTTTACAAAACGTCTCTGTTGTCGGCGAAACAATGGGCTAACCAGTTCTATAAACAAGATGACGACAAAGTAAAATCCTTTATTGCCACGTTGGATAAACTCTCCACTCAGAATATCCAAATTAACTACCCCGTCAGTTTGACGACCCAATCCTTACTGTCTGATTACATCTCTGAACGTCTTCGCCGAAATATCGCCACGTTAGGAACGGAATCAATCCAAGAAGGAGCCTCACAATGATTCGACTTCTTCTCTTAGTGTCAGTACTGATTGCAGGGCTAATTTTTGGTACTCAGTTCGCCGATCAGCAGGGTTATGTGCTGATCTCTGTGGCCAACAAAACCGTTGAAATGAGCTTAACCACTTTGGTTCTCTGTGTGGTCGCTATTATTGCGATTTTTTTCTTATTGGAATACCTACTCAAACGCATACTCTCGGTAAGCCGTTATACTCGGGGCTGGTTTGTAGGTCGAAACTTACGCAAAGCACGCTTTAATACCTTTCAAGGTTTGGTCACTCTACTTGAAGGCGATTGGAAGAAATCTGAGAAACTGGTTCTCAAAGGTGCCAAATTTAATGACTTCCCTCTGTTGAACTACTTAGCGGCTGCAGAAGCAGCCCAAGGCCGTAAAGACATTAATAAGCGTGATACCTACCTACAATTAGCTTCAGAGCAAGAGCACAGTGAGCTTGCTGTAACACTGACCAAGGCTAAATTGCAGATCAATCAAGGAGACTTCAAACAAGCACTTGAGAGCTTAACAACGATCAAACAGGAACACCCAAGAAACCCAGTCTTAATGGGCCTGCTTAAAACCACCTATTTGGCTCTCGGGGATTGGTTGTCACTCAAAAATATTATTCATCGCCTAACAAAGGCTGGCTTGATTGATGAGAGTGAAGCCAACTCACTGCAAGAACAGTGTGAGTGCGGACTGATGGCTGAGATCGCCGCGAGCAAAGGAAGTACAGGACTGCTTGAGTACTGGAATACTTTACCTCGTAAGAGTCGCAAACAAATTGAGCTAATTCATTGTCTAATCACCGAACTGGTTGGGCGAAAAGCCGACTCAGAAGCGTACATTGTGTTACGGGAAGCAATTAAAAATCAGCCTGATAATCGCCTAATTGAACTGTTGCCAAGCTTAAACCTGCCCGATTATTACCCTGCGATACTCCTGCTCAAAGAGCAGTTAAAGCGCGATGAGAGTAATGCCGTTGCTCAAAGTGCCTTAGCTCAGCTCCATATGCGAGATAAAAACTGGCAAGAAGCACGAGAACATTTCGAGCAAGCCGTTGCTATCAAACCAAATATCTCTGATTACTCCTACCTTGCAAAGGTATTAGATAAACAGAACCGTAAACAAGCCGCCGCCGACGTGTCACGTAAAGCATTAACATTAGTGAGCAGTGATTAAGTGTTAAATGCATAAATTACAGCCAATAAAAAAGAGCCTTAACGGCTCTTTTTTTGACGGCTAGTTAATACTACATAAACGCATAAGCGTCTGCGTAGATATTTTCTCTTTTCGCCTGTTTGTCAGCAATAAACTGGTCTCGTGCCGCGCCCGCCATTTCAAAACGCCCTGCTATGTAGATATCTTGATTCGCTAATGTGTCGAAGTCACTGTTAACGGCTTGCAATACATTACCAATGGCACCCGTCCAGCCTGCTTTGCTCTCTTCAATCACGGGAACAAAACGTACGTTATCATTTTGTTCTGCAATCCTCTCAAGTTCAGCTTTCGCATAGAGCTGACTCTCATCACGACCGCCCCAATAAAGGGTAATAGGGCGAGTCACTTTTTGACTGATACAGTGATCAAGAATAGAACGCACATAGCTAAAGCCAGTGCCGCCGGCAATCAGTAACAACTCATTGCTGCTCTCTTCACGAATCCAAGCATCACCGTGTGGTGCATCAATGGTAATCGATTCACCTGACGTGAGTGCCGACCTCATGGTATCAACCACTTGTTGCGCATAAGGGTTATGCTCGGCGGCACCGATATGCAACTCCAGCTCTCCATTATGACGACATGGGCTGCTAGCAATCGAGAATGGACGTTTATCATCTTCTCCCATCACGACCATTAAGTACTGACCCGCACAAAAATTCACACTGGTTTCTGGGTGTAACAGTATGCGGAACGTATTACTCGCTAACGGCTCTATAGATGTCACTTTACTTGTAATTATCATGTTATCCTCTGTACAACGGTCCCTGTTACTGCATACATTTTCTGTTAGCTAATCTAATAATAGGACGATGTCGCTGATTGCGTATGCTTGGCAAGTAAATATCCAACCTTCTCGTTGCTCTTTCTCTGTGAGCATGGGTTCCAGTTGGTAAGTCACCTCACCTTCTAATTTTTTACATAAACACATTCCACACGCTCCAACTTGGCAGCGATTGGGGAAAGCAATATTCTGTTCTAGTGCCGCTTGAAGGATGCTCGTTTCACGTGGAACAGTAAACACAACATCTTCAGGCAGCAAACGTACTTGATACATTGAACGGGCTCCCGACTTATTCAAAGATCCCGAGTTCATCCCAAATTTCATCAATTTTGGCCACAACGTTAGGGTCTTTGGCAATAGGCTTGCCCCATTCACGTTGTGTTTCCCCTTCCCATTTATTAGTCGCATCTAAACCCATTTTCGAGCCAAGACCGACAACGGGAGAAGCAAAATCTAAGGAGTCAATCGGTGTGTTTTCAATCATCACGGTATCGCGTGCAGGATCCATGCGAGTGGTTATGGCCCAAATCACATCATTCCAATCTCGAGCGTTAACATCATCATCACAAACGATCACAAACTTAGTATACATAAACTGACGTAGGAAAGACCATACCCCCATCATTACTCGTTTAGCATGCCCTGGATACTGCTTTTTCATCGTTACAATAGCCATTCGATAAGAGCAGCCTTCAGGTGGCAGATAAAAGTCGACAATTTCAGGGAACTGCTTTTGCAATATAGGCACAAAAACTTCGTTCAGTGCTACGCCTAAGACTGCAGGTTCATCCGGTGGCCTACCGGTATAAGTGCTGTGGTAGATCGGGTCCTTACGCATGGTAATGTGAGTAATGGTGAATACATGATGCTTCTCAGCTTCATTGTAATAGCCAGTATGATCGCCATAAGGCCCTTCATCAGCAAACTCCTGCGGGTCGATATAACCTTCTAGGACGATTTCAGCACTGGCAGGCACCTCAAGATCGTTACTGATGGATTGTACCACTTCGGTTTTACTACCACGGAGTAGACCCGCGAAGGCATATTCAGAGAGCGTATCAGGTACCGGCGTAACGGCCCCCAAAATGGTTGCGGGATCCGCACCAAAAGCGACTGATACAGGGAAAGGTTCACCTGGATTGGTCTCCATCCACTCACGCAGATCAAGTGCCCCACCTCGATGTGCCAGCCAGCGCATAATAATTTTATTTTTACTTATTTTTTGCTGACGATAGATACCGAGATTCTGTCGATTTTTATTAGGGCCGCGGGTGACGGTCAGCCCCCAAGTAAGCAGTGGTGCCACATCTTCAGCCCAACAGCTCATCACCGGAATTTTATCAAGATCGACATCATCCCCCTGCCAGATAATCTCTTGGCATGGGGCTTTACGAAGCTTTTTGGTCGGCATATTTAACACTTGCTTAAAAACAGGCAACTTATCCATCGCATCTTTAAAGCCTTTTGGTGGCTCAGGCTCTTTCAAGTAGGCCAGTAGCTTACCGACCTCTCTAAGCTCCAACACCTCTTTACGTCCCATACCGATCGCCACACGCTCAGCAGTACCAAACAAATTGGTCAATACTGGCATTTCGTAACCAATTGGGTTTTCAAATAGTAGCGCCGGGCCTGCAGCACGAAGTGTGCGGTCGCTAATTTCCGTCATTTCATAATGCGGATCAATCGGGTGTGTAATACGCTTCAATTGACCGATGGACTCTAAATGGTCAATAAAATCTCTTAAGTCGTTAAATTTCATCTCTCTTCGTCCATTCGTGTACCTATTAGTGGTACAGCATCTCATTCAATATTCTTCGATTATAACTGGTTACTGACTCGATGACAGTTATCAGATATAAAAACGCCGCTCATGTGAGCGGCGTTTTGAAAAGCATGAATCCAACGATTACTGACGGCGCATTGCGTCAAAGAACTCATCGTTAGTTTTCGTCATTGAAAGTTTATCAATGAGGAACTCCATCGCATCAATTTCACCCATTGGATGAACAATCTTACGTAAGATCCACATTTTCTGAAGTTCTGCTGCATTCGTCAGCAACTCTTCACGGCGAGTACCAGAACGATTAAAGTCAATCGCTGGGAATACTCGACGTTCAGCAATCTTACGGTTTAGATGCAGTTCTAAGTTACCAGTGCCTTTAAACTCTTCGTAGATAACTTCATCCATCTTAGAGCCAGTATCAACCAGTGCCGTTGCGATGATGGTCAAACTGCCACCCTCTTCAACGTTACGAGCTGCACCAAAAAATCGCTTCGGACGGTGAAGTGCATTGGCATCGACACCACCGGTCAGTACTTTACCTGATGAAGGTACGACGGTGTTGTAAGCACGAGCTAAACGAGTAATAGAATCGAGTAAAATAACCACGTCTTTTTTATGCTCAACAAGACGTTTCGCTTTCTCAATCACCATTTCAGCAACCTGAACATGACGAGACGCTGGCTCATCAAAAGTAGAAGCAATCACTTCCCCTTTAACCAGACGTTGCATCTCTGTTACTTCTTCCGGACGTTCATCGATAAGTAGAACCATCAACTCACAGTCAGGGTGATTGTAGGCAATGCTTTGTGCAATATTCTGCAGCAACATTGTTTTACCCGCTTTTGGCGGAGCAACAATCAAACCACGTTGGCCACGGCCAATCGGAGAAGCCAAATCAAGGATACGAGCGGTAATGTCTTCTGTTGAACCATTACCACGCTCCATACGCAAACGGTCATTTGCATGCAGAGGGGTTAAGTTTTCAAACAGAATTTTATTACGTGCGTTGTCAGGCTTGTCATAGTTGACGCCATTCACTTTTAACAGTGCGAAATAACGCTCACCATCTTTAGGTGGACGGATTTTACCGGAAATCGTGTCACCGGTACGCAAGTTAAAACGACGGATTTGGCTTGGTGATACGTAGATATCATCAGGGCCAGCAAGGTAGGAGCAATCTGCTGAACGAAGGAAGCCAAAACCATCTTGAAGAATTTCTAGAACACCGTCACCGAAAATGTCTTCTCCACCTTTAGCGTGTTGCTTAAGAGTGGCAAAGATGATGTCTTGTTTTCTTAGTCGAGCTAGGTTTTCTAAACCCAAACTTTCACCAAGAGCAACAAGCTCAGACACAGGTCTGTTCTTTAATTCAGTAAGATTCATTGTGGTGGATAGTTTATTAGTCAAAATAGGGGTCTGTTTTGGTTAATTGAGAGTAAGCGGCCATTTGGATGCGGCCAAGAAATGAACAATCGGTTATTTTACGCTCGACAATTTATCATTAAATATTTATCGAGTCTAGTTTAGAGWAAAATTAAACCGTGCAGAAATCACATAGTACACGGTTTTTTTATTTTTGGTTACATTTAAAGATTCGCGTCTAAAAACTCTTTAAGTTGAGTTTTAGAAAGTGCGCCAACTTTGGTTGCTGCCACGCTGCCATTTTTAAAAAGAAGCAGTGTAGGAATACCACGGATACCGAAGCTTGGTGGAGTGCCAGCGTTTTGGTCGATGTTCAGCTTTCCTACTGTGAGTTTCCCTTCATACTCTTCTGAAATTTCAGAGAGTATTGGTGCTATCATTTTACAAGGGCCACACCATTCCGCCCAAAAATCTACCAATACAGGACCAGAAGCGTTGATTACATCGCTTTCAAAACTATCGTCCGTTAACTGTACAATCTTGTCATTCATCTTCCACTCCAGCGTAGATTTCGTTTCTGAATTTATCTTTTTCGTCTCTGATTTGAAGTTAACCAGCAAAACTCCCTCTATTTGAATTGATTCAGTTTCGTATTGCAAGCTATAAGCTGATATTCTATAGCAATGACAAAAACACATATCACAGAGCAAAAATTTGCCGACCTAGGTTTACTGCCTCAGGTTGTACAGGGTTTAGATGTAAAAGGGTTCGAATTTTGTACCCCTATCCAAGCTCAAGCATTGCCGGTACTGCTCACCGGCCAAGACATTGCAGGCCAAGCCCAAACGGGTACAGGTAAGACGCTAGCGTTCCTTGCTGCTACTTTTAATCACCTTCTAACGACAGAGGCTCCATCGAATCGTCTTCAGAATCAGCCGCGCGCCATTATTATGGCTCCAACACGCGAACTCGCGATTCAGATTTTTAACGATTCAGAAGACCTTTTAGCCAGTACAGGACTAAAAGCCGGTTTGGCTTATGGTGGCGAAGCTTACGACAAGCAGAAAAAAGTGCTTGAAGATGGCATCGACATTCTGATCGGGACCACCGGACGTATCATCGACTTCTACAAACAGAAGCTGATTGATTTCCGTTCGATTCAAGTGGTCGTCCTTGATGAAGCTGATCGCATGTTCGATCTTGGTTTCATTAAAGATATCCGTTTTATATTCCGACGTATGCCTGCACCACAAGAGCGTTTGAATATGCTGTTTTCAGCGACCCTTTCATACCGCGTTCAAGAGTTAGCATTCGAACATATGCATAATCCTGAACATGTTGTGATTGAAGCAGAACAGAAAACAGGTCATCGCATCAAAGAGGAGCTTTTCTACCCTTCTAATACCGATAAAATGGGTCTACTGCAGACACTGATCGAAGAAGAGTGGCCTGAGCGCGCCATCATTTTTGCCAACACCAAATATAAGTGTGAGCAAGTATGGGGTCACCTTGCTGCTGATGAACATCGTGTAGGTCTCTTAACCGGTGATGTCCCTCAGAAAAAACGCGTGCGCATTCTTGAGCAATTCACTCAAGGTGAATTGGATCTTTTGGTTGCAACTGATGTCGCTGCGCGTGGTTTACATATTCCACAAGTAACACATGTGTTTAACTTCGATCTTCCAGACGAAGCTGCTGATTATGTTCACCGTATTGGTCGTACAGGTCGTGCAGGCGCAAGTGGTAACTCTATCAGTTTTGCCTGTGAAGATTACGCCATCAATCTGCCACCGATCGAAGAGTACATTGAACACTCTATCCCGGTTTCTGATTATGACGCTTCAGCGATTCTTGAAGATCTACCAGCACCGATTCGTTTGCAGCGTAGACCACAAAACAATCGTCGCAATACAGGACAAGGCCAGCGACAAGGAAACCGAAAGTTTTCTCGCCCTCGCCAATCTAGACCAGCACAGTAGTAGAAGTACAAGACCATGAAAAGAGCAACCTCACCTATGTATGCCGCCATCGATTTAGGATCTAACAGCTTCCATATGCTGATAGTTCGCCACACCGATGGCAGTGTTCAGACCATGGCTAAGATTAAACGCAAAGTGCGATTGGCGGCCGGTTTAGATAATGAAGGTAATCTGAGCAGAGAAGCAATGCTGCGTGGGTGGGATTGTTTAAGTCTGTTTGCTGAACGGTTGCAAGACATTCCGACAGAGAATATCCGTATTGTCGGCACTGCAGCGCTACGTTCTGCGGTTAATGTTTCCGTTTTTCTTGAACGAGCAAAACAGATTTTAGGCCATGATATAGAGATCATCCCCGGCGAAGAGGAGGCGTGCACCATCTATCAAGGTGTCGCTCATACTTCGGGTGGCAAAGGGCAACGTTTGGTCGTTGACATTGGTGGGGCAAGTACTGAGCTCATCATTGGCGAAGGCTTTAAATCTGAAGCCCTTGTTAGCCTACCCATGGGGTGTGTGACTTGGTTAGAGCAGTATTTTAAAGACCGAGAGTTATCCGAAGCCAACTTCAACCGTGCAATCGAAGGTGCAAAACAGACACTCAAGCCTATCCTAAAGCGCTATGTAGATTTAGGGTGGGAGGTATGTGTCGGTGCCAGTGGTACCGTACAGGCACTGCAAGAGATCATGGTTGAACAAGGCATGGATGAAGTCATTACTCATGCCAAACTAAAACGGCTGCAACATCAAGCCACGCAATATAGTCACTTGGAAGAACTCGACATTAAAGGGTTAACCCTAGAACGTGCGTTAGTCTTCCCAAGTGGTTTATCGATCTTAATCGCCATTTTCGAGCAGCTTAACATTGAATCAATGACTCTCGCAGGTGGGGCATTAAGAGAAGGTTTAGTGTATGGCATGATTGCGGAGATGAAAGAGAGTGACATTCGATTGCGCACTATTAAAAGTGTGCAAGCGCGCTGTCAAATTGATCAAACCTATGCACATCAAGTGACTCAGTGCGCACTTAATTTGCTATTGCAGTGTGGTGATCAACAGTGGTTAATTGAACCACAAGCAAAAATGTTATTAACCACCGCGACAGAACTTCATGAAGTTGGTATGAGTATTGGGTTTAAAAAAGATGGTCAACACAGTGCGTATCTAATTAAAAATTTAGATCTTCCTGGTTTTACTCAAGCGCAAAAGCACCTGATTGCTGAACTACTGCGTCGTTATCGAGAGCAGATTACGACTCTGCCTGAGCAACACGCGATATCGGCAACCTCAGCTTCACGCTTACTGCGTATTCTGCGCCTTGCTGTTATTTTATGTCATCGCAGAGACCCATCTGTGCTCCCGATGGTTTCTCTCGTGGCGAATAACGATCAGTTAACACTCAACATGTCTGCACAATGGTTAACTCAAAACCCGTTAACTCATGCCGAATTAAAATTAGAGTCGACTCGCCAAACCGATATCGGCTGGCCGCTAATATTAAGCAGTTAACATGATTAAAAATGAAAAGAGCCCATCAATATGATGAGCTCTTTTTTTGATTAGGTCATGAAATCAATTACTGCTCTTCAGCTAACCACTCAGCAACATCTTTCGCAAAATAGGTTAAAATGCCATCCGCTCCAGCTCGCTTAAAGCAGATCAATGACTCTAATACCGTCTCACGCTCTTTTAACCAGCCATTTTGAATCGCCGCTTTATGCATCGCGTACTCTCCTGAGACTTGATAAGCAAAAGTCGGAACTTTCAACTCACTCTTCACACGACGAACGATATCAAGGTAAGGCATGCCTGGCTTAACCATTACCATGTCAGCACCTTCGTTTATGTCCATTGCCACTTCATGCAGTGCTTCGTCGCTGTTAGCAGGGTCCATCTGGTAGTTTTTCTTATCACCACCTTTCAAGTTCGCTGCTGAACCGACCGCATCTCTAAATGGGCCATAGTAGCTTGATGCGTATTTCGCCGAATATGCCATTATTTGTGTATGAATATAACCCGCTTCTTCTAATGCTTCACGAATACGACCAATACGGCCATCCATCATGTCAGAAGGCGCGACTACATCGGTTCCAGCCTCTGCATGAGAGAGTGCTTGCTGAATCAACGCTTCAGTGGTCTCTTCATTCATGACATAACCCGTATCATCAATGATGCCATCTTGTCCATGAGTCGTGAACGGATCTAACGCCACATCAGTGATCACACCTATTTGTGGTACATGCTCTTTAAGCAGACGCACTGCACGCTGCACTAACCCTTCAGGATTGTGCGCTTCACCAGCACAAAGACTTTTTACGTCTTGGGAGACAACAGGAAACAGAGCGATAGCGGGAATACCTAATTTAGCTAGGTACTCAGCCTCTTCTAACATCAGATCTATGGATAGTCGCTCCACACCCGGCATAGATTCCACCGCTTCTCTACGGTTTTTCCCCATTAGAATGAACATAGGGTAGATCAGGTCGTCAACAGTCACTCTGTTTTCAGCCATTAATCGACGGCTAAAATCATGTTTACGCATACGGCGCATACGGCGATTTGGAAAGGCCCCTTGAATAGATACTGACACGATATCTCCTTGTCTTGATATGATAAATGCGTTCTCGAACCAAATCATAACACTCAATAATAATTCCGCATGTCTGATTCGAAAAAAAATGAGTAATTTGTGTTAACTATGTGGTGTTATAATCGAGGTAAACTAAGCCAATAAGATTGAATAATGATTGATACCCACGCCCATATTTACACCTCCGAATTTGACCAAGATAGAGATGATGTTATTAACCGAGCCCTTGCACAAGGGATTGATCGCATTCTACTGCCTAATATCGATCTCGATTCCATCGCGCCTATGCTGGCAACAGAAGCTGCCTACCCGAACGTATGTCGATCCATGATGGGGTTACATCCTTGTTACGTCAAAGAGGATGTTGAACATGTACTGAGCGTGATACATAGCCAATTTGAGAAACATGACTTCATTGCGGTTGGAGAGATTGGTATCGACCTCTATTGGGATAAGACCTTTAAGGCGGAACAAGAGAGAGCATTAATCACTCAACTTAACTGGGCCAAAGAGTTCAAACTGCCGATAGTGATCCACACTCGTGACTCCATTGAAGAGGTGATGACCATTCTGCAACAAGAGCAAGATGGTAACCTCACCGGGCTATTTCATTGCTTTGGTGGCAGTGTTGAAGAGGCAAAAGCGATCAATGATTTAGGTTTCCACCTCGGTATTGGCGGAGTATCCACCTTCAAAAATGCGGGCATGGATAAAGTCATTCCCCATCTGGATATTGATATGCTGGTGCTGGAGACAGATTGTCCCTATCTTGCCCCAGTCCCTCATCGAGGAAAGCGCAATGAACCCGCTTACACACAGTTAGTCGCGCAACGTATTGCCGGATTAATGGGTACCAGCATCAAAGAGATCGATACAATTACCACTCGAAACGCCGAGAAACTATTCAAGTTATAATCTCGTTTTAGGACGAGGCAGACCATAAAAAAAGAGCTGAATCAGCTCTTTTTTTTATCGTTACTCCGCTTCATTTTCCGGCGGCGATTCTCTTACGTAAAAACGCGCAAAGAACAGACCGACTTCAAATAACAAACACATAGGTATCGCCAACAGTGTTTGCGAAATAATGTCTGGTGGTGTCAACATCATTCCCACGACAAAGGCAGCAACAACAATATAGGGGCGCTTAGTTTTCAGTGTCTGTACATCCGTGGCTCCAGTCCAACAGAGTAGAATGATCGCCACTGGGATCTCAAACGCAATGCCAAATGCCATAAACAATGACAGCACAAAATCCAGATAGCTAGCAATATCGGTAGCAACCTCAACCCCTTGCGGCGCAATACCCGTAAAGAAGCCGAATACCAGAGGAAAAACAACAAAATACGCAAATGACACACCAGCATAAAACAGCAATGAGCTGGAGAATAACAGCGGCATGATCAATTTTCTTTCGTGCTTATATAGACCAGGCGCAATAAAGCCCCACACTTGATATAAGATGAAAGGCACGGCCACAAAGACCGAAGCGACTAATGTCAGCTTAATAGGGGTAAAAAACGGAGATGCCACATCGGTGGCTATCATTGAGGCACCTTCCGGTAACCTTTGAATTAAAGGGGCGGAAAGAAACTCATAGATATCATTAGCAAACCACACCAGCCCCAAAAAGATAACAATCACCGCAATAATCGCTCTTAACAGCCGATTTCGAAGTTCAATTAGGTGACTAAACAGTGGTTGAGTTTGTTCAACGGTTGACATAGTTACTCTGCTTTATTTGATTGGGCACTGCCTGGTTTACTGCTATCACTGTCGGTAACCGGCGCCTCAGATGACGTTGAAGGTTGCTCTGGCTCACTAACGGCATAAGGACGATGTACGTCTAGAGCAGCTTGTTTTAGCTCCTCTACCGATTTTTGCAAGTCTGGGGCAAGGTCTTGCATGTTCATCTGTTCCGCTTTTTTCAAGTTCTCTTGCAGCTCTTGAATCTTCAGCTCTTGAGACAGCTCATCTTTCACACTGTTCGCCATGCTTTTAGCGCTATTAACAAAGCGCATCACAGAACGAATAGCCACAGGAAGACGCTCTGGTCCCAATACAACTAAACCAACGACAGAGATCAGTACCAGTTCCCAAAAACCGATATCAAACACGAATTATGCCTGCTCTTTGTCTTTTTGAGACTTCTGAACCGAGTCAGTGCTCTCTGTTTGCTCTAGGTTCTTAGCTTCAAAATCAGCATCGGCCTCTTCTTTCTTAGGCTTTACTTCATCATCGTTGATGGCTTTTTTAAATCCTTTCACAGCCGAACCTAAATCGCCGCCAATTCCACGTAATTTTTTTGTGCCAAAAAGCAATACAACAATTACAGCAATGATCAGAAGCTGCCAAATACTAATACCACCCATGTTCGATTTACCTCAATATTATCTAATAAATAAATGTGTCTTCACTGCGCATACTATCGCTTAATTGCGGTAAGCTCGCCAGCTAAATAACCAAAACAAGGTTCCAGTTGCAGCACAAGTCGCTGACAGCACCTCATAATAACCATTAAGGAGTACTGCGGAGCTAACAATTAAGGTCGCTCCTATGCCAAATAGCAGCTGTCCTGTTGATTGTTGACGCTTACTCTCTCTGTAACCTAAGTACAGTTTATCCATTCTTTGGTTCAAGACCTTGCCTTGGCGCAAACTGTCGTAAATTAATTCAGGTATTTCAGGCAATTTTTCAGCCCAAATTGGCGCTCTGTGTTTCATCTCATCAAAAAGCGCTTGAGGACCAATCTGTTTAGCCATCCAATCTTCTAAGAAGGGCATCGCCGTTTCCCACAGATCAAGCTGCGGATAGAGTTGACGCCCTAACCCTTCTACATACAGCAGAGTTTTTTGTAATAAAACCAACTGCGGCTGCACTTCCATATTGAATCGACGCGCGGTATTGAACAGGTTCATCAAAACATGTCCAAATGAAATTTCGCACAGAGGTTTGGCAAAGATGGGCTCACACACTAAACGAATCGCAAACTCAAACTCTTCCACATTGGTATCGTGTGGAACCCAGCCAGAATCAATATGTAATTCAGCCACTTTTCGATAATCTCGCTTAAAGAAAGCTAAAAAATTCCCAGCTAAGTAACGTTTATCTTCTTTATTTAATGTGCCAACAATGCCGCAATCTAGGCCTATCCACTGTGGATTTTCAGGGTTTTTCGGGCAAACGAATACATTCCCTGGGTGCATATCAGCGTGGAAGAAGCTGTCTCTGAACACTTGGGTAAAAAAGACCGACACGCCGCGTTCAGCCAGCAGCTTCATATTGGTACCATTTGCCTCTAACGTCTCAATATCTGAAACCTGTGTACCGTAGATACGTTCAGAGACCATTAATGACTCACTGGATAAGTCAGTAATCACTTCTGGGATATAGAGCTCTTCGCTGCCTTCAAAATTTCGTCTTAACTTAATGGCATTCGCAGCTTCACGCTGTAAATTGAGCTCATCGATGAGGGTTTTCTCATATTCACGAACCACCTCAACGGGCTTTAGACGCTTTGATTCTGGTATCCATTTTTGCACCAAATTGGCCATTCGATACATTAGGCGAATATCTGCTTCAATCACTGGAACAATATCAGGACGAATGACCTTAAGAACAATTTCACGACCGTTCTCTTTTAATTTTGCGGTATGAACCTGTGCAATAGATGCAGAAGCGAGTGGCTCAATATCAAAATCAGTAAACCAGTTTTCAAGAGGTCCACCTAATGCTTGCTCTATCTGATCTTTGGCTAATTGACCATCAAACGCTTCAACTTGGTCTTGTAGCAGAGCCAATTGATCAGCAAGGTGTTGTGGAAAGAGGTCACGTCGAGTTGACATCATCTGACCAAACTTAATCCATACCGGACCTAACGTTTGCAGCGCCAACCTTAATCGCTCCCCTAATGGTTTGTCAGGGTGGCGATTTTTAATCCAAAACAGCGTTTTACGTAATCTTTTCGGTAACTTGGATAGCACATGATGCTCTGGCAACATCTCATCCAAGCCATACTCCAGCTGAATTTTTGTTATTTGGTATAGGCGTCTTAACTCAGAAGGGGTCATCAATGATTTGATCCTTTGGTTTTTGTTGCATCCTGCTTGCTCAGTTGGTGTAAACGCTTTTCTAATTGAGAAAACTGCTGTTCAAGCTCACTCACTTGATCACAAAAATGAGCAATCTCTAATGCTGGCGGTGCGACTCTCCACTCTTCCGTCAATGCTTCTGCAAGCTGATTGCTACTACGTTGAGTTGCATTTTTCAGCCATGTCGTACCTCTTTTCGCCTCTCGGACCACAGTATGAGCCACAATATCACCCGTATATCTTGATAGCTGCTCAGCAATATCAGGCTTCAGCTCCGCCAATAGCATTGAGAATTGTTGTGCTAATTTCAACTCACCTTCGAGGACAATTTTATCCTCTTTGATTAAGCGAGTGATGTTATTTTGATCCCTAAGCTCTGGCAGTGCCGTAATATCTAAGCCTAAATAGCAGTCAGGCTCTCCTTCATAGTGAGCTAATACATCAATCCGGTGACTGAATATAAAGATCAGGTCTTTGTTTAGCTCATTCAAATGAATATGAATCACCTGACCTTTCAAGCGCGCGATTAGCGGCTGAACTTGAGGTTCATCTTTAATGAGCTTATTGATCGCTGTTTCAACGATACCTGTAACAAAAGGGTCTAAAGGCATATATCCTCAGAACTTATAACCACGGTGTAATGCAACGATACCGCCAGTTAAATTGTAGTAATTTGTCTGTTCAAAACCAGCATCATTCATCATCCCTTTCAACGTCTCTTGATCGGGGTGCATTCGAATAGATTCAGCTAAGTAACGGTAACTTTCAGCATCATTAGCGATGATCTGCCCCATTTTCGGCAGTAAATGGAACGAGTAGGTATCGTAAATTTTAGAGAGTGGCTCTAGGATTGGTTTTGAGAACTCTAAAACCAACAGACGTCCACCTGGTTTCAATACTCGAAACATGGAGCGTAGTGCTTTATCTTTGTCGGTCACATTACGTAAACCAAAAGCGATAGTAATGCAGTCGAAATGGTCATCGGGAAATGGCAGGGCCTCGGCATTGGCTTGGACATAGTTTACGTTGCCCACAATACCCATATCACGTAATTTATCACGACCCACATTCAACATGGAGTTGTTGATATCAGCTAAAATAACCTGACCGCTATCCCCGACGATTCTTGAAAACTTTGCGGTTAAATCTCCCGTGCCACCAGCGAGATCCAGTATACGTTGACCCGGACGAACGCCACTGCAATCAATAGTAAAGCGCTTCCAAACACGGTGAATACCACCTGACATAAGATCGTTCATGATGTCGTATTTTGCTGCAACTGAATGGAATACCTCAGCCACTTTAGCCACTTTTTCCTCTTTAGCTACGGTAGTAAAACCGAAGTGAGTCGTCTCTTGATCTGTGTCTGGGGTCTTTTTTTGTATTGCGTCCGTCATTTTCTTTCCTCAAAAAGCTTTCATTAAAATGGCCGTCGAGATAAATGACGCTATCTTAATATGAAGATGTGCTAGTTTACTTTATCAGCTTCGTTTGTACCAAAGTTTTGCAACTTATCATGTTCAAAAGCGCGCTCTACCACCTTACGGTCAATATCTCGCTTTACTTCCACACCAAGAGCTTTAAACCCTTCCGTTTGACGAATGATATTCCCTCGCCCTGTCACTAACTTATTCATTGCCCCTTGATAACTGTTGGTGGCTTTGTCCAAAGCACCACCCATTGCTTCCATGTCATCAACAAACAGACGGATTTTGTCGTACAGCTTACTTGCTCGTTCAGCGATGACTTGTGCGTTTTTGTTCTGTCTATCATTACGCCATAAATTATTGATCGTACGAAGTGCTACCAGTAGTGTGGTTGGGCTGACGATAATAATATTTTGTTCCATCGCATCATTCACCAGGCTTGGGTCTGACTCTATCGCAAGCTGAAAAGCGGACTCAATCGGAATAAACATCAACACATAATCAAGGCTTCGTAGGCCATTTAGCTTATGGTAGTCCTTTTGCCCTAACCCCCTTAAATGCCCTCTCATTGCTGCGAGGTGATCGTGCAGTGCTTGCCTTTTATCTTCACTGGTTTCTGCATGGAAATATCGCTCATAAGCGATCAGTGTCATTTTAGAATCGACCACAACATCTTGCTCTTGAGGTAAGTGAACAATCACATCGGGCTGATAGCGTTTGCCATTTTCACTCTCTAAGCTGACTTGTGTTTGATACTCATGGCCCTCTCTGAGTCCTGACTCTTTCAGCACCCTTGCGAGTACAACCTCTCCCCAATTCCCCTGCTGTTTATTGTCACCTTTAAGGGCGTTGGTTAAGTTCACCGCCTCTTTATTCATTTGGATATTGAGCTGTTGTAATGAACGTATTTCATGAACAAGCGTATGGCGCTCTTTGGCTTCAAAACCAAAACTATCAGTAACCTGTTTCTTAAAGCCATCTAACTGCTGCTTAAGCGGTGACAGCAACGCATCTAAACTGACTCGATTTTGCTCATCTACTGTTTTTGATTTCTGCTCAAACAGTTTATTGGCGAGTACCTCAAACTGATCTTTTAATCGCTGCTCAGCATTTTCTAATAACTGAATTTTTTCTTTTGACGAAATTAGCTCTGCCTGATGACGTGCATCTTGCTCTCTAAGATCTGCTTCTAACTCTGAGGTCGCCCGTTGAGACTCTTCCACTCGTTCGGTCAAATAATCTCGCTCTTTGAGCAATTGTTGGTATTGACTGTTTTTTTCTTGTGCTGCCATTAAGTGGCCGTGAATTTGTCGTAGCTCTTCGGTTCTTCGGTCTCTCTCTTGTTCTAGTGCTTCAACATCACTGTCACGCTGATCCAATAAATGGTTGCTCTGCTCAAGTTGAGTTTTGAGTATTGCTGACGCCTCAATACCACATTGCAACATCTCATTTACACGCTGTTCATATCGACGTTTCAGCCAAAATGAGTGTGCTAGAGAAAGTACGATCATAATCGCTATACTGATAAATATTTCGCTACTAAGTTCAGTTATCCATGCTAACATTTTGCCTCCGGATTTTATCTTGTTAGCTTACTACGTTACTGGTTGGATAACCAGTAACGCTACATGGTAACACGTGAAATCTATGATACTTTTCGCCACAACACCTAAAGATTGAGCCACTTATGAACGAACGTCGTGCCATCGGTTTTGCGTTATCCGCTGTATTACTTTGGTCTACTGTCGCTACTGCTTTTAAAATCACTCTGCAGTATTTTACCCCTATTCAAATGTTATTGGTTGCCAGTATGGTCTCATCAATCACATTAATCATAATTGCTGGCTACCAAAAGAAACTTAAGCATCTTAAATCTACCTTTTTTGCGAAACCCAAGTTTTTCCTTCTATTAGGACTGATCAATCCTCTTGGTTATTATTTGATTCTGTTTAAATCGTATGATCTACTTCCGGCCTCTCAAGCTCAACCTCTCAACTACAGCTGGGCCATAACCTTAACATTGATGGCTGCCGTTTTTTTAGGGCACAAGATTAGAAAGCAAGATTGGGTGGCTTGTACATTAGGCTATTTTGGAGTCATTGTAATTGCGACAAAGGGAAACCTGTTAGCTCTGCAGTTTGAAAGCCCACTCGGTGTTGGCCTGGCATTACTTTCAACCCTTCTATGGGCGTCATACTGGATCTTAAATGCTAAAAACAAATCGGACCCAATCCTAGGTCTTCTACTTGGCTTTTTGGTCGCTTTACCACTGACGGTGATGCTCAATATTTATGAGAGCCAACCATGGGATGGTATTACATGGGAAGGGTGGTTAGCGGTGAGTTATGTCGGCTTCTTTGAAATGGGTGTCACGTTTGTCTTATGGCTATCGGCACTAAAATTGACCAGTAATACTGCAAGGATCAGTAACCTAATTTTTGTCTCTCCATTTATATCACTGATGCTGCTTTCACAAATTATTGGCGAAGAGATTCATCCCTCAACATTAACGGGTTTAGCATTGATTGTGTGCGGATTGATCATTCAACAGGTTAAATTTAAAAAGGCAGTTGCACAGCCAGAGGCATAAATAAAAGGGACGATAACGTCCCTATTTTTTCGCTAAATATGCACGTAACTCTTCAGCGGTAAATCCTTCATTGGCAATCTCAGCAGCAAGTTCATTGACTCGTTCATCTTTTCTTTCTTCAATCACTTGTTGAAATTGAAACACAAAGTCTTTCAAGTTTTTTAACGGTACTTGTCTTGCTGCGCTGCGAATACGCTCTTCACTAAGGTTACCTAATTCAGTTAAAACTTTACCAAACATCATTTTCTCTGGAGACTCTTCCAGCTGCTCTAAAACACGAGCCATCTCTATAACAGACATCGACATAGTTTTTGCGCTCTACATTACTTAAAGGGGATTTGTTGAGCTCACAATATACTACTGAACTTCCGAAACAGATACCTAAATGATGGTTTTTTCGTCATTAATCAAGGAGTCTACTCCATCCGATTTCCTAGCATTCACCCACTGAATGCCAACGCTTACCAGCTTGCGAACCCAGCAATAGAATAGCCGGCAGTAATAGCCACATTTGTAGCGTTAAGTAGTGACTTGGCTCTAGGTGCATCCTCTGCATAGTAGATACCACTAAACCTGCTCCACTCATTTGAAATAAACCTAATAATGCAGCCGCTGTGCCCGCTCGATCTGAAAATGGTGCTAACGCTTTACCTGCTGCTGAGCCCAACACACAAGCAAACCCAATTGAAGAGACAAAAATCGGTACCATAAATGCCCAAGCTTCATTAATGTGACTAAAGGCAAGCATCAATCCTCCAGCAAATACCGTCGCATATAAGCCCAAATAGAGTGCTTTACGGCTTCCATATTTTTCCATCAGTTTCGGAGCGAGCATACAGGCTGCAATATTGAACACAGCATTAACACTAAACCAACTGGTAAACGCCTCCATGCTAAGTCCAAGCTTCCCCATTAATAAAACAGGGGCTGTAGTGACATACGCTAAAATAACCGACATTGCTAACATACATAAAGAAGCATGAAAGAGAAATTGAGGATTCTTTATGATAGAAAAATAGCGACTCGGACTGATTAAGTGACCTGATGTATCGGTATTACTTGGGCGGGTCTCTTTAAAGCCTAAATAGATAAGCACCAGGCCTACCAACGCAAAAGCAGCCATAAAGCTGAAGTTTGCTCTCCATCCCATATGGTGTGTCAACCAACTGCCTAATATTGGTGCCAGTGCCGGAATAAAACAGATCGCCCCATTAAGGTAGCTGATCATCTGCCCACTTCTTTCAGCACTATAGCTATCTCTAACCGCTGAAAATGCTGCTACTGCAGTGGCACACGCGCCAAAACCTTGTAATAGGCGTGCCAACAACAGCATATCAATGCTCATTGCTTGCCACGCTAATGCAGAGCTGGTTCCGTATATCACAATGCCTGCGAGTGCGATAACACGGCGTCCATATCGATCGGCTAATGGGCCGGCAAGTAACTGACCCAAGCCCATGCTAAACATGAACCAAGTAATCGTATCTTGTGTTAATGTCGAGCTCACTTGGAATTCTGACGCAATAAGTGGTAGTGCAGGTAAATAGATATCGATAGCCAGAGGGCTAAATAGCACTAAAAGTACCATAAGTGAGATAAGTTTTTTATCGGTGGCTGATTGAGTTTGCTGCACGTTTGCTGTCTACCTTGAGGCTAGTATTGGAATTGGCTCTAGTGTATTCAGTTAGTGATATTAACTGAAATGGTTTATATTCAGGGTAGAATTTCGTAGAGGGAATATCTTATGTTTTTTGAGAAACTGGCACGTGTTGATCTCAACCTTCTTGTCTGTTTACAAGTACTTCTGGAAGAGTGCAATGTCACTTATGCGGCCAAGCGACTTAACCTTAGTCAATCATCAGTCAGTAAGAATTTGGCCAAACTGCGTCAACAGTTTAATGATCCACTGTTTACTCGTACTGCTTATGGCCTCAACCCAACCGCTCGCGCCAAAGAGCTCCAATTACGCTTGCAGCCTCTCCTTCATGAGTTGGAATCTTTTACACGCCCAGTGACCTTTGATCCAAGTCTGAGTACTCGGCGTTTTAAAATGTCACTGGTTGAGAGTACCTATACCTTAATTTTACCGGCCTTTCTTTCTGATATCCTAACCCAATCTCCTCACTCCATGCTCGATACCCACGCTTGGGACAACAGTACCTTCTCTAAGCTGCAATCAGGTGAATTTGATTTGGGCATTACAGGTAAAGATATTCATCCCAACGACGCACAGTTGACGATGCAACAACCTAAAGACATTTTCAGTCAAGAGATCTACCGCGACCACCAAGTCTGCTTGGTGCGTAAAGACCACCCTATACTTAATCAACCATGGAACCTTAATGCCTACCTTTCCCTTCGGCATATTCAGGTCCGCTGTGTGGGCAATGATCGTTGGTTACTTGATTATAAACTTGCAGATATGAACCTAGAGCGCGATATTGCGGTGATTGTTCCTGATTTTAATAGTGCTGCAAGTTTAGCCAATCACAGTGATCTAATATTTACTGCGCCAAGTCACTTTATGAAAGTTATGGCTAAACAGTTGGACATGGTTGTTTTAGAATTACCTACGGATCTACCATCTATGGCGTACACTCTTTTTTGGCACGAGCACAATCAAGAGGACCCTGCTAATTTATGGCTAAGAAACATCATAATCACCCGTTGCAATAAATTGTTTTTTAATTAAATTCGATCCCGTAGTTTGACCCGTTAGTTTACTGTCAAATAGATCTATTTTATGTCTTCCTCCAGATAAAAAGGATATATATCGATGTCAAAAGTTATCTCCCAACGTGTAGAGCAGTTGCGTCAATGGCTTGCTAATAATCAATTAGATGCGTTGCTTATTCCCCATGAAGATGAGTATTTAGGTGAGTACCTTCCTGAGCATAACGAGCGTCTCCATTGGGCAACTGGCTTTACAGGCTCTGCAGGGGTTGCTGTTATTACAGCGGACAAAGCCGCCATGTTTGTTGATGGTCGTTATACCGTTCAGGTCACCAAGCAAGTTCCTGCGGAGCAGTTTGAATACCGCCACTTACATAACGAACCTGCGGTTAATTGGCTTTTAGAGTCGTTGGCTCCTGGTAGCAAAGTAGCGATTGATCCACGCCTCCATAGCAACTCTTGGTTCAATACAGCCTCTGAAACTGTCTCTGGCTCTCTTGAGCTTGTCTCAATTGCTGAGAACCCTATTGATACTTTATGGTCTGATCGTCCCGCGCCTAAGCTCAATGCAGCGCGCCTCATGGGGATTGATTTCGTTGGTCAATCAAGCAGTGATAAACGCACCATTATCGCTAAGCAGTTAACTGACCAATCAGCAAAAGCCGCCTTACTCACTCAACTTGATTCTGTATGCTGGTTATTGAATGTTCGTGGAAGTGATATTCCTCGACTTCCTGTCATGCTCTCTCATGCCATCATCTACTCTGATGCAAGTGTTGACTTCTTCGTGGATGCAGATCGCCTTCCAGCAGAGTTCGAAAGTCATGTAGGCAGTAACGTTCGCATTCAATCTCCTAGTGCGCTAGAACGTTGTTTGCAAGCACTCAATGGTCAGTCTGTTTTGGTTGACTCATCAACCAGCAACGCTTGGGCTAGCCAAGTATTGACCGCTGCCAATGCGCATATTATTGAAGCTTCGGACCCTTGTGACATCATAAAAGCTCAGAAGAATGATACTGAGATTGCTGGTATGAAGGCGTGTCATATTCGCGATGGCGTAGCGATGACCAAGTTCTTATCTTGGTTAGATGCTGAAATCGCTGCTGGTCGTCTACACGATGAAGCCGTTTTATCTGATAAGTTGCTCTCTTTCCGTCAACTTGACGATACCCTTGCTGATCTCAGCTTTGACACCATCTCTGCAGCTGCTGCCAATGCGGCAATGTGTCACTATAATCACATCAATCAGCAAGTTCCTGGAAAGCTTGAAATGAACAATCTTTACTTGGTTGATTCTGGAGGCCAATACCCTGACGGCACAACTGATATTACTCGTACTATTGCCGTAGGCACTCCAACGGATGAGCTAAAAGAGCAGTTTACACTGGTACTAAAAGGTCATATCGCTTTAGCCCTTGCTAGGTTCCCGAAAGGTACCTGTGGTCATCAGTTAGATATGCTGGCTCGACAGTTCCTATGGGCTAAAGGGTTTGACTTCGACCATAGTACCGGCCATGGCGTAGGTCACTTCCTAAATGTTCATGAAGGTCCGCAAAGTATTGGCAAGAAGGTTAATACCGTTGCACTCCTTCCTGGTATGGTCCTGTCTAATGAGCCTGGCTACTACCGTGCTGATGCTTTTGGAATCCGAATTGAGAACCTCGAACTGGTGGTGGAAGTAGAAACTGGTGGTGATTTTAGTGTATTAGGGTTTGAGTCATTAACTCGTACATCGATTGATAAGCGTCTGGTCAATACCAACATGTTAACTCGACCTGAACTGGCTTGGCTTAATAGCTACCACCAAAAAGTATGGGACGATATAAGTCCTCTAGTTTCTGGAGATGAGCTTGAGTGGCTACGCAGTACTACCTCTGAACTTAGCTATGACTAGGTTTATTCCTTGATATAAAAAACACGGCAATTTGCCGTGTTTTTTTATTTTGTACACAGTGTTTCACGTGAAACATTATCCAGAATAGGCTTGATGCCAATCCTTCCAAACGACTTCAAAGCCCCTACTCCTTACAGCATCCGCAACCGCTTCGGCGCTGCGCTCATCACTAATAGAGAACTGCTCCAATTCCGTTTCATTATTTGCATAACCACCCGGTTGAGTTTTTGAGGCTGCGGACATACTTGTAACACCTAGGGGTAACACATTGTCTCTAAATATTGCCGATTCACGAGTTGATAGCGAGAGCTCAACCTCTGGGTTAAACAGTCGATAAGCACATATCAGTTGAACCAACTGTTTGTCACTCATCATTGATTTAGGTTGTAACTCCCCTTCGCATGGACGTAGGCGTGGAAAAGAGATGGAGTAACGAGTCTTCCAGTAGTTCTGTTCTAAATATTGTAGGTGTTTGGCCACATAGAAGCAGTCAGTACGCCACTCTTCTAACCCAATTAACGCCCCTATGCCAATTTTGTCGATTCCCGCTTTAGCCAACCGATCGGGTGTCTCTAATCGATATTCAAAATCTGTTTTTTTGCCACGTAGGTGATGCTCAGAGTATGTGGATGGGTGATAAGTCTCTTGGTAAACCATCACCGCATCTAATCCTAACTCTTTTAACTCCGCATACTCATCTTGGTCAAGAGGTTGAACTTCCATAGATAGGTAACTAAATTTAGATTTAATTTGTGGCAGAACTTTTCGAAAGTAATTCATCCCCACTTTTGTTTCATGTTCTCCAGTTACCAATAACAGATTATCGAACTTCATCTTTTTAATTGCTTGAAGCTCTAATGATATCTCTTCACTATTGAGCGTTTTACGCTTAATTCGATTCTCCATAGAGAAACCGCAATACGTGCAAGCATTAGCGCAGAGATTAGAGAGATAGAGTGGCACATAGAAAGCAATAGTATTACCAAACCGCTTTCTAGTTAGTTCTACTGATCGTTGTGCCATTTTCTCAAGATAGGGTTCAGCTGCAGGAGATATAAGGGATTTAAAATCCTCAAGATTTAGCCTATGTTTCGATAGTGCACTCTCAACGTCCTTTGCCGTTTTGCTGTAAATCGATAATCGGATATCATCCCAGTTCATCTGCTGCCAGACATCAGTAAAGCTCATATATTGCTCCGCTAATCAAGAAAGGCGGTTAATGGACTTGAGGCCACCGCTTGAGTACTGACTGTTGCTAAACCGGATTCGTAAGCAATTCGACCAGATTCTACGGCCATTTTAAAGGCTTTACCCATAGCAATCGGGTCGATTGCCGTTGCTATTGCCGTATTAACTAACACAGCATCCGCACCTAGCTCCATTGCATACGCCGCATGCGACGGTGAGCCAATTCCGGCGTCCACAACGACCGGAACACGAGCTTGGTCGATAATTATCTGCAAGAAATCATGTGAAACGACTCCTTTATTAGAACCAATAGGAGCACCAAGTGGCATGACTGCAGCGCAACCCACCTCTTCAAGTCTTTTACATAACACTGGGTCTGCATGACAATATGGCAGCACGACAAACCCTTTCTTAACCAGTGCTTCGGCAGCAATTAGTGTCTCAATAGGGTCTGGCATTAAATACTTAGGGTCAGGGTGAATCTCAAGTTTTAACCAGTTGGTGCCCAGAGCTTCTCGAGCTAATTGCGCGGCAAAAATGGCCTCTTTAGCGGATGACGCTCCAGAAGTGTTGGGTAGCAAATTAACACCGGAATGGATCAGTGGTGCCATAATGTCATCGTCACTATTGTCCATATCAATACGTTTAAGCGCCATGGTCACCAATTCTGACTCTGTTGCTAATATTGAGTCAGACATAATTTGTCCGTTCGCGTATTTACCAGTGCCAGTAAAAAGACGAGAACCGAAAGATTTATTTGCGATTGTTAACATGATTAACCCCCTGCGATAGCTTGAAACATATCGATCTTGTCACCCGTATTTAATACTGTTTTTTGCCAATCACTTTTCGGAATGACGGTAGCATTAACGGCAACGGCTGTCGTCTGTAATGGAATTGCTAATGTTTCCAGAACCTCTAATAGACTATTCGACTCGCTGATTGTGATACGTTTACTATTCAACAATACTTCCATTGGTTACTCCTTATCACAGTGTTCATCGGTACAAGTAGGACATTCACTGTCCTGCTGTATTTGTAATGTAATCCACTGGTTGCTAATCCCATCAAATTGATAAAAATTGCCAAGATGTAATGGTGTGATATTTGAGATGACTTTGATGGCCTCTAGTGCCTGCATATTTCCGATGATTCCAACTACAGGCCCAATTATCCCGTACGTAGAGCAGTTAATAGATTCACTTGCTTCACTGCTTTTCGGGAACAAACAGCCATAACACCCTTTCATCTGTTTTGTGAAATCAAAGGTCATTAACTGGCCTTTCCACCCAATTGCGGCACCCGAAATAAGGACTTTTTTATTAGAAATGCACGCTTCATTGATGGCATAACGACTCTTTAAGTTGTCTGTGCAATCCAAAACAACATCTGCAAGCGACACTTCTAATGATAATTGGTCACCAGAGAGTTGCTTATTCACCGTCCGAATGCGGATATTTCCATTTATCTGTTCAAGCTGTTTCTTCGCTGCAAGTACCTTTTCACTATTCACGTCACCATATCGATAAATCGTTTGTCGCTGAAGATTAGAGACATCGACTTCGTCATGATCAGCAATCACTATTGTTCCGACGCCAGATGCAGCCAAATAACTAGAAGCTGCTGAGCCTAACCCCCCCATCCCAATAATCAAAACTGATGATGATTTCAATTTCAATTGGCCACACTCTTCAACTTCTGGCAGCATAATTTGGCGGCTATATTGAACAAATTCGCAATCTGTTAATGTCTCCAATTATGCCCCCTCACTCATTGAGTGGTGTTCTGTTTTATGCATGATCGAAGAAAACTGATCTATCACCTTCTTCGGATCATTAGCTTCAGTCACAGCACGAACGACGGCTAAACTCGAAACACCAGTTTGCCACACAGCTGGTGCCCGATTGAGATCTATTCCACCAATAGCCACCGTTGGTACTTGTTTTATCAACTGACGATAAAGTGCCAAACGACTGAGCCCTTGAGGTTTTGAAGGCATCTGTTTAGTCGTAGTCGGGAAAATATGGCCTAAAGCAATGTAACTAGGATTAAGTTGAGAAATACGTAGAATCTCATAATAACCATGAGTAGATAGGCCAATCCTTAATCCAGAATTAGCTATTGCAACCATGTCTGCCACTTCTATATCTTCCTGCCCTAAATGAACACCATAGGCGTCATGTTTAATCGCAAGTTGCCAATAGTCATTAATGAATACCTGGGCGCCAAACTGACGACCAAATTCAATACTACGTTTGATTTGATCTTCAAGTGTCGGCTCATTAGGGTTTTTAATTCTCAGTTGCAACGTTGTTACTCCTAATGAGAGTAACTTTTCAATCCATTCAACAGAATCAACAACGGGATAGAGTCCAAGTTTTTCACTATCAATAGCAACGAAATGTTCAGGGAAGATAACTTCAGAGTGCCATCCAATTTTTTTGGCAAGTTCAGTACCAGGTAATATCGGAGTTGGAAACATATGACGTTCGGTTGGCCATGTTTCACGTGAAACATTAGCCCGTGCTAGCGTGAGTGCATCCTCTAGTGGGAAATCAAAAACCAAGGCGGTTAATAGTAGAGAGTGGTGACGCTCTCTGTTTGTACTATCCGGATAAAACAGCGCTCGATGAAATTGGTCAAATTGCCAAACATCTAAGAATCCGTCGGGGATCTGGACATTTACAAGTACTAGGTTTGGATATAGAAGGACCAAACGTTGTGCATCGGCGACAGTCATGTCAGAAGGTGCTTCAGCAATCTTAATTGTAGATGAGAGTAAGTCCGCATCACTAATAAGCGCAAATGGAGTAAAAGTTATCACACTTTTACATCCATTCACTAACAGGCCAGTTGGCCCTGTAGAGTCAATAACTAACTCTACAGCTTGATCCAACTGCTTCTGTTTTGCTGCTTCAATAAAGCGCTCTATCTGACTTAACAGTGAGTGGTTCTCACTGGATAAGTAGAGAGCGTTCATCACTGATCCTCGATTTCCGCTGCCGTTGCCAGTTTGTATAGTTCAGAGCCTTTAGCTTTAAACTCTTCTGACTTTTGGCGCATTCCTTCTAACGGGTCATCAAGAAGACGTACTTCAATTAAACCATCTGCGGCAACTTGTTCCGTATCTTTGGCATACTCCCTAACCTCTTGCGATATTTTCATAGAGCAGAACTTAGGACCACACATAGAACAGAAATGAGCCACTTTACCAGACTCTTGAGGCAAGGTTTCATCGTGAAAAGCACGAGCAGTTTCCGGGTCTAAACCTAGGTTAAACTGATCTTCCCATCGGAACTCAAAACGTGCTTTAGAGAGTGCATTATCACGTATTTGCGCGCCGGGATGTCCTTTGGCTAAATCTGCCGCATGAGCACACAATTTATAAGTGATTAGACCGGTTTTAACGTCGTCTTTATTTGGTAAACCCAGATGCTCTTTTGGCGTTACATAACAGAGCATGGCACAGCCGTACCAACCAATCATGGCGGCACCAATACCAGAGGTAATGTGATCATAACCTGGAGCGATATCGGTAGTTAATGGACCAAGAGTGTAAAAAGGTGCTTCATGACAGTGCTCTAACTGCTCATCCATGTTCTCTTTGATCATGTGCATTGGTACGTGACCTGGACCTTCGATGATCACCTGTACATCATATTCCCAAGCAATTTTTGTCAACTCTCCTAAGGTTCTCAACTCGGCAAACTGCGCTTCATCATTCGCATCAGCAATTGAACCGGGACGCAGACCATCTCCAAGCGATAAAGCGACATCGTATTTAGCACAAATCTCACAGATTTCACGGAAATTGGAATATAGGAAACTCTCTTGATGGTGCGCTAAACACCATTTTGCGATGATTGAACCGCCACGAGATACAATGCCTGTAACACGTTTCGCAGTCATAGGTACGTAGCGAAGCAACAAACCAGCATGGATAGTGAAATAGTCCACCCCCTGCTCAGCTTGCTCGATTAACGTATCGCGCATCACTTCCCAATTAAGGTTCTCAGCAATACCATTCACTTTTTCTAGTGCTTGATACATAGGTACCGTTCCAATAGGTACCGGGCTGTTACGCATGATCCACTCGCGGGTTTCATGAATATTACGGCCTGTAGAGAGATCCATAACGGTATCGCCACCCCAACGAGTAGACCAGACCAGCTTCTCAACTTCTTCTTCAATAGAAGAGCTGACTGATGAGTTACCAATGTTGGAATTAACTTTAACCAAGAAATTACGACCAATAATCATTGGTTCAGATTCTGGATGATTAATATTTGATGGGATAATTGCTCGGCCTTCGGCGACTTCACGGCGAACAAATTCAGGGGTGATCTCTTTGGGTAAATTAGCCCCAAAATTATGACCTGGATGTTGGAAATTTAGCTGCTCATCGGCGTATTGATGACGTCCCATATTTTCTCGAATAGCAATGTACTCCATCTCCGGAGTAACGATACCCTTTCTTGCATAATGGAGTTGGGTAACACATTGGCCCTCTTTTGCACGACGAATTTCTGGAAGGTTTCCATAACGGAGATCGTCAAGAGTCTCATCTTCCAAACGTTCTTTGGTATAGACAGAGCTTACATTGGCCAATACCTCAGTATCACCGCGCTCTACAACCCAATTGGCACGCATTTTAGGCAAGCCCATATGAAGATCAACAGTATGCTCAGGATCTGTATAAACACCTGAAGTATCATAGACTTGAATGGGTTCATTAGGCTGCATGATAGGATTTTCTTTGCTGCCGCCAATTAAGCTGTCAGCCAAAGAAATTTCACGCATAGGCACACGAATATCAGGACGACTGCCTTCGATATACGCTTTATTTGAGTTTGGGTAAGGTTGTACTGATAGTGAATCTATAAATTGCTTAGCTTCCAGTCTCGCTTGTTTGCGATTCGACATAGCATTTTTCCTTTAATAAGAATAGTTGGAAAATGCTTGACGGATAGATGCTACAAGAGGTGTAAATGATTAATTTACATACAGATATTAGAATAACTCTGTGGTTTTCTCTTGTTTCCTTCGCAGGTATTATCCTGAATCAGGTTCAACGGATCCCGTAAAAATACGGTCTCAGCCTTAAGGCACTCCGACAAGTTTCGAAAGCAGTATAAAGAACAGAAGATGTAACAGCAAGGTTAAATAATAGTCAGGAAGTAAAAAGGGAGATCATCCTCCCTTATTGCTCAGTTACTTATTAAGCTTCTTGGCCCACCGCTTTAAATAAGAGGAATCCACTTCTCGCAGTAAACCTATCTTATCAGGAACGTATTCTGGCCCATTAGGAGTAAACGTTTTTGCTACAGAAACACGTTGCGATGAGTAAATCCCTGTATGACCACTGAAATAGTAAGCGGTAAAGCAGGCGATTGCGAAGTAGAGAATGTGATCAGCACCAAATAGCTCAACACCCATAATAGTACAAGCGAAAGGAGTATTGGTTGCTGCAGCGAACACAGCAAGGAAACCCAACGCGGCAAATAGATCAACCGGAGCCCCTAGAAGCCAAGCTAATGAGTTTCCTAATGTAGCCCCGACAAAAAACAGTGGTGTAACTTCTCCACCTTTATAGCCAGCAGCTAATGTAATAGCAGTAAGTACTAACTTAAGTAACCAACTGTACCATTCAGCACCACCAACATTGAAAGCACTAAGAATACTGACCCCACCCTCTCGACCTGCGTAAACCCCTAAGCCAATATAATCTTGGTTGCCAATAAGCTGTACAGCCGCAATGATAATAACACCGCCAACGACCACTATCAGGTAGGGGTTTTTAAGCGTAGCAGTAAAAATATCCTTGAAGCCATGGGTGAGTTCACCAAAAAGATAACCGGCTAAACCAAAGGCAATGGATGCTAATAATATCTTCCCCAACAGCACCAAATCGACTTTAACCATGGAATCGAACATCTCAACGGATTGGGCAAAGTTGATGCCATAATGCGTATGGTGTGCACCCCAGGCACTACAAACGACATCAGCAAGGACAGCGGCAAAAAGGGCAGGGAGTACTGCATTAAATTTAATCCGACCAATAAATAGAACCTCTAAAGCAAAGATCGCTCCGGTGAGTGGAGTACCAAATACTGCACCAAAACCAGACGCAATACCCGCAGTGAGCATGATTTTTCTGTCAGAGTCCGATAACTTAAATAGAGTCGATAACCATTCTGTCGTAGCACCACCAATCTGTACTGCCGTCCCCTCACGTCCCGCAGAACCGCCAAACAGATGAGTCATAACCGTGGTAACCATGACAAGCGGCCCCATTCGAACCGGTATTCCCTGCCCCGCTTCGTTAATTTCATCCATGATAAGATTATTACCACCTCCCGAATTTTTACCGAGGTTTTGATAGCAATAAACAATGACTAAACCAGCAACGGGAAGAAGATAGATCAGCCAAGGGTGGTTTACTCTAGTCTCAAACGCTGTGCTCATTGCCCACAAAAAGAAGGCATTAAAAGAACCAACAAGCAACGCAACGGGAATGACTAACACAATCCAACGTAGGATTTGACGAACATTTTTGAAGTTGTACTTAAGAGGATGCGACATAATTATCTATCATATTAAATGGTTACAAAAAGAATAGACAAATATGGGAAGGAAATCTATTGAAATCCCCACTACCGTAGATGGATCTATCCTACAACGATAGGGGTCATTATCTCGTTAGAACAACGAGCGGTTAAAGGTGGAACTCCATCACCCGTAATGAACACGATGATTCATTAACAGACCAATCGTATACCTAAACAAAACGCTGAGCAACTGCAAATACCATCTAGACCTGAGTCGAGGGGGCAGAGAGATTCGAACTCCGACACGCGCTGGTTTTGGTATTAGGGGAATCCGCTGCTCTGCCTTTCAAATTCAAGATGGCAAAAAGGCTTGTATCGAAAGATACAAGCCTGCTTAAGATGGCAGGGGTGGAGAGATTCGAACTCCCAACACGCGGATTTGGAATCCGCTGCTCTGCCAATTGGAGCTACACCCCTGCTGATTTGTAATATTTTTGATGGATTGAAATTCGAACTCCCAACACGCGCCATCTCGCAAATATCCAGAGAATCCGCTGCTCTGCCAATTGGAGCTACACCCTATAGATATTCATCATATTATAGAAATACAGGTAAAGATCTAGTGTAGGACTCTATTATGGGATCTGCACGCCCTTTATTAACCTATTCAGCAGCCTATAGGTTAGTAATTACTTACTATTAATAGAATTTAGGCAATAAAAAAGCCCGAACCTAAGTTCGGGCTTTATTACAAATTTAGAGCCTGGCGATGTCCTACTCTCACATGGGGAAACCCCACACTACCATCGGCGCTACTGCGTTTCACTTCTGAGTTCGGCAAGGAATCAGGTGGGTCCACAGCGCTAAGGTCGCCAAGCAAATTCTTACAATTCGGAAAGTTTCTTAGTAATCGACTAAATCTTAAAGTTTCTCAAAACACACTTAAGCGCTCATCTTATTTGAATCCGAACAAAACCACTTGGGTGTTGTATGGTTAAGCCTCACGGGCAATTAGTACCAGTTAGCTCAATGCCTCGCAGCACTTACACACCTGGCCTATCAACGTTGTAGTCTCCAACAA
>NZ_JAKJSQ010000171.1:0-618 GCF_050337105.1 Aliivibrio kagoshimensis | reverse complement strand
GTATATTCACTCCAATAAGTGCTAGCATATACTTTATATCATCAATAATTATAATTCGAAGCAATACAAACATAGCTATGTTAATTAAGATATCAACTTTCCCGTTATTAATATGTATAGTTGCATTACTTTCCAGTGTTTTCTCTTTCGAGATGAAGTTGTCCTTGAGTCGTTCTATTGCTTTATTTGGATGCATGGTGTTTTCTTTATCATTGGTTATACATAAAAATAAGCACGACTCTATTGATATCATGATATTAGCACTATTCTGGTCATTACTAATTAGTTTTTTTGTTTCAATATTACTTCCATCCATCGGTATTGATGATGGCTCAAATGACCCTGACCATTTAGGGTTATGGCAAGGTATATTTGGCTTTAAAAATATTTTAGGTAGAGTATCTGCTTTCTTTATCATCTTATTGCTATTTCAAAAAATAAGAGGGGTAAATTATAAATATTTCATTTGGATAATTCCCGTTATCCTACTTGTAATGTCAAAATCAACAACACCATTCCTATCATTAATTGCAGCCATCGGCTTCATAGCCTATGTTTATTTAACCAAAAAAATCAGTACTGCTGCCAAGATTATATTTATCCCTATTGCTTCTACTT
>NZ_JAKJSQ010000170.1:0-627 GCF_050337105.1 Aliivibrio kagoshimensis | reverse complement strand
GATCAGAATGCTACGGTGAATACGTTCCCGGGCCTTGTACACACCGCCCGTCACACCATGGGAGTGGGCTGCAAAAGAAGTAGGTAGTTTAACCTTCGGGAGGACGCTTACCACTTTGTGGTTCATGACTGGGGTGAAGTCGTAACAAGGTAGCCCTAGGGGAACCTGGGGCTGGATCACCTCCTTAACGATAGATATATTTGTTTGTTAGTGTCCACACACATTGCATGGTTAGATAGTAAAAGAGTGCTTGAGGTTAACCTCTTAAGCACACCCTGTGTCCCGTTCGTCTAGAGGCCTAGGACACCGCCCTTTCACGGCGGTAACAGGGGTTCGACTCCCCTACGGGATACCACTTTTAAGTGCATTTTTATAGTGTCTTTAAACGTGGTTTATTCTCACTGAGAATAACGCACACGCTCTTTAACAATTTGGAAAGCTGACTAGTAATCAATCAGTGTTATACGTAACGCTGAATGAAAACTAAATTTTAAAAGTTCTCAATATAAAACAACACATTTAAGTGTCTTGTATGTTGAGTACATCTTCGATGTACTCTTCAATCTATTTGAGTCCGGCGAAAAAAAACCAAGAACATATTTTTTGTGTTCGACTTGGTGACTTGGT